>JBGOXG010000022.1:0-21460 GCA_041479025.1 Anaerolineae bacterium | reverse complement strand
TGGATTCCCTTGCTTTGCATTTTCCAAAAGAATGGCATTGACCTGCCATGGTTATACCATCGCCTCCTCCTGATGTGACAGAATGTAGCCGACTGTTTCTTCAAGAGTCAGGGTTGAATTATCAACCCACAGACCCACACTATCCAGTTCGGTCCGCATGATCTCATCCAGGTGTGCCCAGATATGTGCGACGGTTTTCTCCGGCCGGCAGAGGTCCCGTTCAAGGGCCGCCGGGACGCCGGGCGCAAGCGTGATGAGGCGCAGGGACAGACCCGGAAGCTGCCGGCGATATTCCTCGACCCGTGCCCGGTCGATGACGACGTAATCTATGACGGGGGTGAAATCCTCCTGTGCAAAAGAACACGCCAGCAAACATTGATTGCGCACATTGAGATGAATCTGGCGTTCCTCTTCATGGGGCGGCTGTCCACCCGGCGGGACGGAGCCGGAAACATTGAAATCCTGCAGCTGGTCGCCTTCGATGTGGACGCCACGTGGGAAGCGGGCTGCCAGCGTGCGGGCGGTGGTCGTCTTTCCAGCGCCTGGGATGCCGTTGATGATCCAGATTTCAGCCATGATGAAAGCCTTTTATGAAATATCCGTCTGGCGCCAGCTTGTGGGATGGTTATTTGAATTGTATTCAATAAATATATGTTTAGCGCGGCTGATCTGCACTCCGCCACCAGGCAAAGGTTGCTGCAAGCCCGACGATGAAAGTTAGCAATACCAAAATATAGCTGTGCATTCCTATCGGCTCTGCGCGCTGCCCATATACTACACTAAACATCAGGCTAAACAACCCGGGCACAGCCCATGGAACCCAATCGCCCCAACCCATCATACCTGCGACCTGGGCGAGGACCAGCGTGAAAAAAGCCCAACCCAGCGGAGGAAGGTAGCCGCGTCCCGCGCTGGCAAACAAAGCGACCAATGGCATAAGCAGAGAGGTCAGGAGAGCGGTAATCACAAGGGACCAAAATGATGTCCATGCCAACCCGAGAGACCAGCCTGGAATATTAACAGCTGCTCCAATCCCAAGCCCAATCATGAAGATAAAGAGGGTGAGTCCCAGTATCCAGAGCGCAATCAATACAAACTTCGCGCTGACGATGATCCAGCGTGGCGTGGGAAGGGCTAATAATTCTTTCGCGGTGTGATCGGAAAACTCACGTCCAAAGACCCAGGCTGTTATAAACGCAAATAGCATTGCTCCCCCGGCTGCTGTTCCCAGCGAAAGGAATTCGAAATACGATGGCCAATCGGCCACCCCTTCGGTAAGCAGCCGTGCTTTTGCGCCGATCAACCCCATCGCACGCGCTTGCTCGGGGTCTTTCAAGATAAACATGAATAGTCCGTCTATGACGGGTAAAATCAAGAAACCTGCGGCTGTCCCCAGAGACACCTTGGAGCGGCGCGCCTTGAGCGTCTCGGCCCAAAAAGCAGAAAGAAATGACATCATTCGTTCTCTCCGGTTAACCGCAGAAAGTGTTCTTCGAGATCCTCCTGCACCACCGCCAGTCTGGTCGGGGGTGTCCCCGCGTTGACAAGAATGGTGGCCACCTCATCCGGTGCGTCGATGGCGCGCGCTTCGTTCAAGATAACCGCGTCTTTGCTTGCTTTCACAACAAAGCCAGCCTGGGTAAGTGCGCTTCGTGCGGCTTCCAGATTGCGCGCTTCGATTTCCAGGCGTCGCGAACGTAATTCTTCCAATTTGTCTGTCTCGAGTTCCTCCAGCAAACGACCTTTGTGGATGATACCAATGCGTGTGGCGAGGCGGTCCACCTCTGTCAGGATATGGCTCGACATGAACACGGTCACGCCCTTCTCGTGGGCGAGATTCGCTAACAGTTCACGGATCTCCACCACGCCTGCCGGGTCGAGTCCGTTCGCGGGTTCGTCGAGGATCAGCAGCTCGGGCTCGTGCAGAAGCGCGCGTGCCAGCCCCAGGCGCTGGAGATTGCCCGTCGAAAGCGTACCGGCTTTTCGATCTGCGTACTCATCGAGTCCCAGGCGCGCAATAACACGGGAGGTGGCAGCTTTGTCCGATAATCCCTGCAGGCGGCGGGCGATCTCCAGATTTTCCCTGACAGTCAATTCCGGATAGGCAACCGGCCTCTCGACCAGATGGCCGACCTGCCGCCAGGGTCCACGACCGTTTGGACCAACGGTATGCCCCAGTACGTTGACCTCTCCAGCGCTCGGGTGAATCATGCCCAAAAGGGCTCGGATGGTGGTGGTCTTCCCCGCACCATTCAAACCGAGGAAGCCGTAGATTTCCCCTCGTTCAACCCTCAGGTTGACTGCGTCAACGGCATGCACCTGTCCGTAATATTTCGATAACCCGTTTGTTTTAATCGCCAGACTCATGCGACTCCTTCATATTACTTGATTGAAGAAAATATATCACGAAAAAAAGAAATCGCGGCAGCATCGGTCATGGCAATCGTTACAATGGCAGCAGTATATCAGCCATCGTTCTGACCTGCAGTGTGGAAAACCCAGAAAGGGAGGTCAGCTCAGCTTCAGAAGCAGTTCCTCAACCTCCTCGCCTTGTGCGCTGGAAAAGAATTTATCCTCGCCGATCATTGAAAATCCGTTTTTTTCAAGTACACGGATTGATGCAATATTATGTTTTGCCACATAAGCATAGAGGGGGCGTACCTTTACATAACCCAGAAACTCTGACAGCGCCCGGGTGGCAATGCCCTTGCCCCAGAATTCCCTTCCGATCCAGTAGCCGATCTGTTGTTGACCGGCCTGATCCCAGCTCACGATGTTCCCTGCCACCTGCCCTTCGAAAAGGATGGTCTGTATGATATTGTTTTTATCAGCCAGGATCTTTGTCCAGTGCGCTGAGAACGCCTCTTTGTCCCTGGCGGGAAAGGCAGCCATTTGAGTTGCTTCCGGGTCGTGCTGCTGCTCGTAGAAAATGGTGAGATCTCCGTCCACCACATCCTGTAGGAGGACACTGCTTGTCCTGGGTCTTTTCCGTTCACCTTTTGGTATGTGTTTGGGCATATTTCTTTCTCTCAGAAGACTATGCTCACCCAAGGATCAGCGTTATCGCTTGAGGAGTGCAACCTGGTTACGATGATGCATTAGAAATCCTGACCGAAGGATGAAGCTTCTCTGCGGTTTATGAGTTATGCAACCAAATATATCTGTGTACAACAAGGGCAGCTTGCGTTATGCCTTTGGCCGCCGCATGGTTACAGCTTGGAACACCACAAAGAAAACAAACCCTGCCAGACACAGCCAGCCAACCCAGTCGCCCACCCCGCTGTAAAGCGTGTTGGATGATCCCAGGGGGACATCGGACACCAGCGCGAAAGCTGCACCGTCCGGCGAGCCATCCCTTAAGGCAAGAATATGTCCATAGGGGTCCACAATGGCGGCTGCATAAGCGACGTCCGTCTTCACCACCGCCACGCGGTTCTCGACAGCACGCAAAACGCTCTGGACGACCTGTTCGAGGGCAATACCCGGCACTTCAAGCGTGGGGACGGCAATCAACTGCGCTCCATTGTTGGCCAGGATGCGTGATGTATCCGTCCAGTGCACATCGTTGCAGATGATCGTCGCCAGGTGACCCAGAGGTGTATCGTAGACCGGATAGACGCCTGCTGTGATGATGGGCGGTTCGCCGGGCGAGGTGGGATGATTCTTCCCATAGATGTCCAGGAACTTTCCCTCGGGCGTCAGCATCACCATCTCATTGCGCCAACCGCGCGGGTCGTCCACGCCGTATCCTATGAGCAAGTACGCGTTCACCTCCGCAGCCAACGTTTTTAGTTCATCGGTATATTCCACCTGCGGGTCGAATCCCAGACCCAATTCGGGCCACACAACGAGTTGTGCTCCCTGCTGTGCGGCTGCGCGTGTCTGTTCGGCAAGCACCTTTAACCGCTGGGGCTGGGACTCCGGTGTATCCTGATGCCCTGGGACGGGAAAGTTATGCTGCACTGCCGCAACACGGATGGCTGGCGGGCGCGCTGGCAAGAATTGCCAGGGAGATACCGATCCAGATTATCAGGACTGCTCCCACCCCGGCGAGCCAGCGCAGGACCGCCTTGCGCTCCAGGGAAGGGGTTTCGTCCAAGCGCCACCTGCGGTCAAATAGAAACAGCACCCCCTGGGCCAGTGTGAAATTGACCAGCATGATCACAGCACCCAATCCGTAGATGCTGAAGATGGAAATGGGCTGGAGCATCCAGGGCTGCGTGTACATTGTCTGGGCAATGAAAGCATGTGTATTGATGGGCGGGATGAAACTGCGAATCATCTCAACACCCACCCAGTCAAACACACCTTCTAACACGAGCCAGCGATAGCCGGTTCGCTCGTGGAAGCGGCGAAGTCCCGGCACAGTCAATATCTGTATGATCACAATCACCACCACCACGATGCGGATGACCTGCGCGGCGGGGTTTCCCCCGAACATCTCCATTAGAAATATGAACAGCCATCCACCAACACCGATTGCGGAGGCGGCACCCGCCCATTTGACCGGGAATAGCCGGTGCTGAGCCACCAGCATGGGGACAAACGCAAAGAATGCCAGCGGCCAAATATTGAAAGGATGAAAAGCCAGGATGAGCATCACACCGGTCAGCACACTGAGGCCTATCCCCAGTGCGATTCGAAGGTATGCCATTCTTTTAACGGGTGTAACCTGGGAAGGGGTTACGGTTGTCATCGAACTACTCCTTTTTGACTGATGGTCTTATTTATGGTTTTCACCCTGTCCAACACGCAAGGGTAACGGGTAAATGTTTGGTGAATGCGGAACAATAGCGTTGCGAAGCGGCTTCGTATCACTCCAGTAAGGGGTGCCCATACGCTTTTAAAATGGCTTGAGGTAGCTGGCCTTTCCTTTTTATTATAAGTAATTTCATATTTGAATTGTCGCTGTTTCTCTTTTTTGCCTGTCAGCATACGCAAGATAGGATCGCACCAGATTGCGTCTTGTGAAATGCCCCAGTGTAATGAACTCAATCAGCATCGGTTTACCAAACAATGTGCGGGTGATTGCATTGATGCTCAAGCCCTTATTGTGTAATTCCAATACCCTCTCTCCCGTTTCTTCCAGAAATTCGATCTTGGCGGTCAAGTCTTCCCTGGGATTGTCTCTTGTTCTGGCGCATCCGGGAAACAGCCTCGTAAGGGGTAATACGGCAATCTGCTTCAGGGATGCAATGACCTGCCAGATGTCGCAACCCACCACCAGTGCCCGATCCCTGCCTCCCACGAATAAGTCGCCGGTGAAAAGCCAGCCATGCTTCTGTTCATGGATGCAAAGATGGTCAGGACTGTGCCCCGGTGTGTAAATGACCTGAAAACAATGGTTCTGGGTATTAATCAATTCACCATCTTGAACAGGTTGTCCATGAGATGACTTCGGCCAGCCCCAGAAAGCCCGGCGATATAACTGAAGCGGTTGAGCTTCACGCGGCTGTGCCAAAACGGGTAACGCAAGCGGATGCGCGAGGACTTTCACGTCTTTTCTTTGGTCCTGCAAAATCCCGTTGGCACCGATGTGGTCTTCATGGCTGTGGGTGTTAACGATGCAGGCGAGGTCTTCATTTTGAATGATTTCTGCCAGCCTAGTTGCAGTATGTGCGCAGCCGGTATCGATGAGCAAGCCATCCATCAGGTAAGCAGTCGTCCAATAATAGCCCCGGCCTGCGACTGTGCGGGCTGAGTCGATACGTGTAACGCCATCAAATTGAGTTATTTTCAGCATACGACAGTATATTCCTAACGCTGTTACTCCATTGAGCGCCCTTTAGGGTACCCTCTCGTGGGGGGAGGCTGGCAGCCATGGTTAGGAACCAGTTTAGTTATAAAGGAACAAGTATCCACCGCCCATAAGCGACAAATATAGCTAATGCTAAAAGAATGACACTCACGAAAATCTTAGGTTTTTCGCGACACTTGATATGGAAGAAAATTGAGAACAGCAGCATAATGGAGAGGATCACTGCCGTTACTGGCGTTATCCAGGTTGATGACCCCAAAACGCCCGGTAGAATTAATCCTATGGTTCCAATGAAAGTACAGATTGAAATAATAAATAGAAATGGTTGAGAAAACTTCCCCATCTTTTGAATCGCTTCTTGCATCGTTGACTGGGATTGACGAAGGCCGTGTGTATAGGAAACAGTAATCAACTTTATACCCAGAATTATTTGGATACTCCACAATGCGATATTCATCTTCATCTCCAAATGATTGTTCTCAGGTTTTATTCGCTTCGTATTTCACGTAATCGAGATATTTGTTCACTATCTTAAAGCCAATCGATTCATAGAGTCGTAGCGCAGGCGTATTCGATACCCCGGTAGAGATGCACACGCGGTCCATCCCGCGCGCCTGCATCCGACGCAAACTTTCGAGTAGCGCGGCGCGCGTCAATCCTTGCCGGCGGTAAGCCGGACGCGCGCCGACTGGACCAAAATCGCCGATCCGGTTGACTGGGTCAATCCAGCCATTCACGTACGCGGCGATGACGCCTTCCGGCGTGACTGCAACCACATCGAGATCGCGATTGTAGCCGGGCAGCCGCATAAAGCGTGCGTAATCGTCGTCGCTGACGTTGCCGACGGTCCACGGATTCCACACCTCGCGCTGGGCTGCGGCACGGTTTGAAATTTCGCCCGCTTCAGCAACTGCGCGGACCTGGCAACCGGTGGGTAGCACTGATTCGGGAATCGGCTCGTCCAACGAGCGCAACATATTAACCTCGGCAAACTCGCCGCTGTACCGGAACCCCTTCTGCTCCAGAAACGCAATTCGTTTTGCAGCGTCCTGCCGAGCACCGGAAACAAAATTGCCGCTCCATCGCTTCGCGTCGCGCTTGCGGAGTTCGGTCAGGCGCGTTTCCGCCCAGACCATCGCCTCAATCTCGATTCCAGACCATTCATACTCCGGCAACACCTGGCAGTCGAAGGACGGATCTTCGCCCAAAACCGCGTAGCCGACCAATTTGCCCTCATCATCGTGCCAGAGGCGAATGTGTTCTTGCGGATTCAAGTGGCAAGCCACCATAAAGAATCCGAACATCAATTCGCCGACGTGAAAATAGCGCCAGTCATCGGTACGTGAACGCGCCTCCATCAGCAAACCCTGCATCTGCTCTAAGTCATGTTCGGTTTCGTAGAACCGGGATGTCAACGAGCGTAGGGGTGCGGTGTGATAGAGATTCGAATTCATTGGTTGTCTCCTACATTCGTTTCTTCACACGGGTAAGCGCTTGATAGGCGGGCTAACGGATTGCGTTACCCGCTGGTGGGTGGGACGAGATAATTCTGATTATACAGAAAATGCCCGGACACAGGATCAACTCCTTTTGGCGGCACGAATCCCACCAGACGGGTGCACGCTTTGTTAGTCTGTGCCCTTTACCGCCCATGCTCTAGCAATAAGGGAAATTGAACCATTATCGTCAATTGGTAACGACTTGCGAAGTTTATCCTCAAGTTTTTGCCTATCTTTTTGATTCAAACTCATCGTATATTTAGGTGCAGGACCAACATTGCCGAGAAATGGCTGCCAATAATCATCAAAGTTTTGGAAGACAGTTTTTACTTCAATTGCTGTTGCCTCAACCTGCTTCAAACCGGCTTCTTGGATAAGAGATTCGAGTTGCCCTTCTTGACAAAGTGGGAACCTGATACTCTCATCAAACTCAATGGCGTTATTATCAAGTTCTACAGCGGCATCCCAAAAATAACGTAACATTTGCATGCCATCCGCATAATCCCAAAGGAATATCCCGATTTTACCGTCAGGCTTCGTTACTCTCAACATTTCCAAGATTGCATCTTTAGGTTGTGGAACAAAATTGAGAACAAGTCCAGACACAACGGCATCAATGGAATTCGAATCAAGTTCTAGTGATTGGGCTAGACCAACCTTAAAATGTACATTTGGATTGGTTATCGAACGTTGTGCATGTGAAATAAAATCACTGGATGAATCAACTGAAATAATTTCTTTGGGCTGATGTATCTCAAGAATAAGTTTGGTAAGAGAACCTGTGCCACAACCAACGTCTAACCAACTGCGAGCAGGAGAGATAGCAAGCCAATTCAAAAATTTTTGAGCAATGAGAGTGCTCCAACGGCCCATAAACCTTTCATAGGCAATCCCGCTTAGCCAAGAATCATTCATATATTATAAAATTCTCTTATCCCATTACCCATTGACCGAACATCCTAACTGGGGTTTTACGGACGGTATAACGCCCTATGGACAGTCCGTATAATGTCCGAAAGCCTTTCGGACATTATACGGTGGAAGATTAATAACTTTGAATATTCTACGGCTTTCAACCAGCAAGGTCAAGCAGCCTTGTGAAGGTTCGCCCTCCGAAAGGCTGGGCGGGCATCAACTGATCAGGTCGTCTGGGCGGTCAGCGCTCCACAAGACATACGGAATACAGATGTTCTTTTCTTCTCTGTGAGTTCGGTGGTCTCTGTGGTGAGGAGTTCCTGAGCCCATCTTTTTTGCCACCCTCATTACCCACATGGACTCAATTCCTGAAATTGGGGGTATCATCGGGCACAAGATCGATATCATTTCGTGGTTCATCCTTGAATGGATTGGTTCAGGAGGTTCATCATGAAAATAATGATCATGGGGAGCGGGGGAGTGGGGGCCTATTATGGTGGTCTGCTCGCGGGGCAGGGATACGACGTCACCTTCATTGCGCGCGGTGCGCACTTACAGGCTTTGCGGACGAACGGCCTGCGGGTCAAGAGCGTTCATGAGGATTTCAACGTAATCCCTGCAAAGGCAACGGACCGGCCCTCCGATGCAGGCCCCGTGGATTTGATCCTGTTCTGCGTCAAGACGTACGACACCGATGATTCGGTCAAGGCGATCCAGCCTGCGGTCGCTCCGGGGACCGTGGTGATGAGCCTGCAAAATGGAATCGACTCGCCGGAGCGGATCGGGAAAGTCATCGGCGTGGAACATGTCCTTGGAGGCGTCACCTATATCTCGTCCGCGCTTGAAGCGCCGGGTGCGGTGAAACAGGTCTCGCAGTTTCGGCGGATCGTCTTCGGCGAGTTGGACGGTTCCGTTTCGGAGCGCGTTCAATTGATACATGAAGCTCTTAAGAGTACGGGAATTACAGTTGAGATCGCGGAGAACATCCTAAAGGTTCTGTGGACGAAATTCGTTTTTATCTCGGCGGCTAGCGCCCTTGGCTCGCTGACGCGCCTGCCGATGGGCGAATTTCGTTCCGTTCCCGAAGCGCGAGCCATGATCCTCAGTCTGATGTGGGAGGTGGAGGCGGTCGCGCGCGCGCAGGGGATTGCGCTGGATACGGATGTGGTTGAGAAGTCGGTGAAGTTCATCGACGACGCCGCGCCGCACATCAAGGCCTCCATGCAGCTCGATGTGGAGACCGGCCGCAGGACGGAGCTCGAGTCGCTGATCGGCGTGATCGGGTACAAGGGACGTGAACTGGGAGTTGCGACCCCCACCGCGGATTTTGTTTACGCCTCCTTATTGCCTGTCGAGCTGAAAGCGCGCGGCATCCCGCCCGCCCCTGGCTGATCTGATGGATTATCCACAAACCCGGTTCACAAAATTAGGTTGACTTTCGCTGTGTAAATTTGTACAATAGGTTTAATAATCAATCAATGGCGACGAATAGCTGAGCAGCCGCGCAGATGGCGTGGCTTCAGCTTATAGAGGCTGGCAGATGTCGCTCTTGCAACCTGGATACGAAAACTGGTTTTATCACCAAGCCGGACAATTTATGATTGCCGCAGTTGGAATTTGTGCGCATATCGCCATGGAACAGTAGTGTTCTCTGGCGTTTTTATTTTTAAGGAGCGCGGCAATGGAAAGACCTTTATTGGTTGAGATCATCGCATACGCGCCCACCGTCTATTACCACTGTACGCACTGTGAAGTGGCTTGGCGGGAAATGGGCGCCACCAACCGCATCCATGAGGAGCAACTGTCCAGCAGTCTGCCCGAGGACTTGATAAAGGAATATCAGGTCGTCTCCGATTGGGTCAGGGAAATGTTCCGTGTGCATTGCGATAGCATTCTCCTCAAGGTTATTGATGCGGCATCCATTGAGGGTTTCTATAAATCATTGAAATATAACGCCCGCCATTATCCGGCGGTCATTGTGAATGGAGGTTCCCGGTTTATCGGGAGTCAGATGCTGTCATCTGCGAGCGAGGAGATTGCTCACCAGTTAGCGAGTCAGCCGATGGGAGCTAAATGATCTGCCAAGACTCGTGGAAGGAGGTAGATGGGAGAGAAGTCATTCCTTTAACAAGCCAGGGATGGATGTAGTAACCATCCCATTGGCGCGTATGATTATAGATCCGTCAATTTCGTCTAACACAACATGCCAACGGAGGATTATGTTATGAATACCCTTTGGATCGTTGTAATTGCAGCGATTGTTATTTATTTGGCGTACAACTTCTACGCCAAACGGATTGACCGGGACATTATCAAATCCGATGCGAAAAAGGCGACACCCGCCAAGATGTACATGGACGGTGTGGACTTCATGCCCACCAGCCGCAACGTGCTGTACGGCTATCATTTCAAGTCCATCGCGGCGGCGGGACCGATTGTGGGCCCCATCACGGCGGCCAATCTGTGGGGCTGGGCACCATCGCTCGTCTGGCTGTTGATCGGCGTTTCTTTAATCGGCTGGGTCAGCGATTACAGCGCCATCATGGTCGCCGTCCGCAATGACGGCAACAGCCTGAGCGCCATCAGCCACAAGTTGATCGCGCCTCGCACGCGCACCATCCTGTTCGCGTTCATCTTCTTCTACCTGCTGTTGGTAGCTGGCGCTTTCATGGGCATTATGGCAGCCTTAATGGCTGCCCGGCCAGACGTGCCCTTTGGCATCATCATGCTGGGTATCATGGGCGTATTGGCCGGTCAGATGCTTTACAAGTGGAAGATGGATCTGATTTTGGTGACGGCCATCGTGGTCGTCGTGACGGTGGCGGCAATGGTCTTTGGTCCTTTCGGTGCAGTTAATGCAGAAGGGAAGCTGGATTTCACACAAGGCCCCATCAGTTCCGTCGTGGTTGGATTCAACAAGGTTGTTGACACTATAAGCGGCGGCAATGCGGTGATGGTTGTTACCGATCCGACCAACGCCGATCCGCGCGTCCCTGCAGCCGATGCGGAAGGCAAGCGGCCGACCACAGGTGTCTATAACGCCGATACAGGCGAGATCAAGACGTTGCCTTCCTATCTGTTCTGGGCGTTTTTCCTGCTGGTCTTCTCCTATCTGGCCGCGACTTTGCCCATCTGGAGGTTCGCCCAGCCGGTCAACTACATCGGGTTCTGGGTCACGTTGCTGGCCATTGGCCTCAGCGCCATCGGTGCGGTGCTGGCGCCCTTCATCAAGCCAGCTGTTGGCGCTTTCGCATTGGAAGCGGTCAAATCACAGCCCTGGCTGCCGGTAGCGGGCAAAGCCTGGCAGCCGCTCTGGCCGATGTTGTTCGTGACCATCGCCTGCGGTTCCATCTCAGGCTGGCACGCCCTGGTTGGCTCGATTGGCACTGCCCGCCAGTTGGAATATGAGACAGATGGCCTGCCCGTCGGCGGCGGCGCGATGTTCACCGAAAATACGCTGGCTCTACTGGCGCTGGTGGCCGTTTCCATCGCGGGAACAGGCGGAGGCGCGGGTCGCTTTGCGGCCGGGATCGGCAGCCTGCTGACAGTTCTATTCGGCGACGGCTTCAAGCTGTTCGGCACAGCCCTCGGCTTTGGCACCTTCATGATCATTGTGTTGACCGTAACCCAACTGGTCTTCCGCGTCATGCGTGTCACTCTCTCCGAGTGGGCTGGAGAGGCGATGCCTTTGTTAAAGAACATGCACGTCTCAACTGTCACCTCGATGGTGCTAACCATATTGCTCGTTCTGACTGGCACATGGGTTTACCTGTGGCAGTTGTTCGGCGCGGCCAATCAGTTGATGGCAGCGCTCAGCCTGCTGATTGTGACCGTCTGGCTCAAGGAACAAAAGAAGAATCCATCCTATGCTTTGTGGCCGATGTTGTTCATGTACATCACCACGCTGGCCGCCACACTGGTAACGGCGCGCAATCTGTTCGTAACCATCGTGCCAAAAGGCGGCACGGCCGCGGCAGGCGCGTGGGCGATGATCGTGATTGCCCTGTTGCTGTTCCTGACCGCGCTGGTCATCGGTTGGGACGGCTATCAAGCCTATCGGCGTTATTCCAAAACCCCTGTGAATAAAGCGACAGCAGCTGCAGACTAACCACCAGGGCGATAAACAAAAAAAGGGAGACGCGAAGCCGCGTCTCCCTTCCCTTCGGCCTGAATTCCGTTATCGAATCATCCGCGTTCGCCAATGGCACGCCCCAATTCACACAGGGACTGGAAGTAATTCTTTGCATCCGTAGCGCGGGGATGCGGAAACGGGACATGAATTTCGAGGTTAGGCGCAGTCTTGCGCAGGCTGAAGCGAACGTAGCGCGGGGACAAGGATTGCATGGGAGCGGTTAGATGGTCGAGGGTTGTGACCGCCAGGTTGAGCAGTCCTTTAGGCGCCATCAGGCGCAAACCCTGATAGTCCGCGCCTTCCCAACCTCGCTTGGTGACTTGACTCAAGGCAGTGCGTCCGCTCCAGGTTTTCGGGTCAGCCAGCTCGAGATCCAAAAGAGGAGGTGTGCTGAGGTAAGCACGGAAGATCAGCACATCGTCGCGTCCCTGAAAGAGCGCGAGAATCGTCATCCAAAAAACGTCGCGCGGTTTGAGAACGAGCAAGGTGTCGAGGCGCTGAAAGGGACGTTTGGCTCGGGCAATGCCCATTTCGGCGACGGAGGTGCCCAGCCAGCGAAAGGTGGTGCGCTGGCCGATGAGCGGCAGGCCGTCCTGCATCCACTTGAGAAGCGCATCGCCGCGCCGCAGGTTGTAGATCATGCCCAGGGCAAACCAGCCCATGAAAATGGCGACGGCAATAATAACAATATACTGTGAGTTCACATGACACCTCGGATCTTACAAGTACATGTGAGTATAATATGAAACGCAGTCAGACTCAACCTGAAAAAAAGTCGCGCCGCTGGCAGGTTGTACGGGAATTTTTGTACGGCATGTTCGGTATGGAGATTGCTGAACATGCGCTGGAGATGCGCGCTAGTTTGGAAAGCATGTTTATGTTGGGAACAGTGGGAGATATGCTTGGGGTGCCCATTTTGCCCCCATATTATAGTTTGCGTCTTTTACCTTATCTTGTTCCCCATATCTCCACATGGAAACGCCGTGTATTACGCGAGCGCGAATTTAGCGACGAACACGATTACCATCTTGAAGGCCTTTAGCCGTTTGATGGCTTGAAACCAATTCAGAAAGGATCAATGCAATGAGCGATACTCCCGAAAAGCCGAAAAAGAAAGGTTTTTTGCAAAACATGCAGGAGGTGATCTACGGCATGGCGTCGCATGATATGAGCCGCTATGCCCTGCGGACGCGCGCCAGCATGGAGCACCTGTTCATCCTCATCACGATGGGCGATATGATCGGCATCCCGATCTTGCCGCCGTACTACAGCCTGCGTCTGTTGCCGTACGTTGTGCCGCAAATTGCGACCTGGAAGCGGCGCCTGTTGCGAGAGAAAGATGTTTCAGACGCGATGTTCTAGGAGCCGCTGTCATGTCACTGAAAAAGATCTTTGAAGAACACCCCAAACGCCGCTACATCATGTTCGGCGGCAAAGGCGGTTTGGGCAAGACAACCTTCTCCGCCGCAACGGCATATTGGCTTGCCCAACAGGGCAAGAAGGTGCTGGTCTTTTCGGTGGACCCACAAGCCAGTCTGTCAGATATTTTCCAAAAAGACATCTTCGGCAAGGGGCCTGTCAAGATCATGGACAACCTTTGGGCGCAGGAGATTGACGCCGACAAGCACATCAAGACGTATCAAAACGAAATCCGCCAGAAGATTCTGGATATGTACGGTTTCGATGCTGTGCCAGATGAAATAGAGCAGTACATCCAGGCTGCTTCTGCTGAACCCGCCATGGAGGAAAGCGCCATCTTCGACGCGGTAGTGGACATTGTTGTGGGCGGCGACTACGATTACTATATCTACGACCTCGTCCCGCTTGGCCATGCGCTTTATTACCTGAGCATGGCGAAAGTGTACGACGAGTGGATCAACAAGATCACCAAACTGCGCGAGGAAATGCGCGAATATGAGGAAATGGTCTCGCGCATGAAGCGCCAGAAGGAAACGGAAGAAGACCAGATTCTCACGGAACTCCAGTACATTCGCACCCGCATCAACGCTTCGTCGAGTATTCTGACTGATAAAGAAAAGACCGGTTTCTTCTTTGTCATCATCCCCGAAGAAATGATTCTAATCGACACCAGCAAGGCGGCGGAATTGTTCGCCAAGTTCGACGTGCCGATTATGGGCTACGTGGTCAACCGCGTGGTGCCGCGCGAACTGCTTCAACAAAACATCCCGCCCTACCTGAAGAACCGCATCGAGATGCAGGACAAATACCTTGAGCAGATCAAAACTATGTTTGGTCAACAGGTAGTGGCACACGTTCCGGAGCTTGAACGCGATGTGACCGGCCTGGATATGATTCGGCGGCTGGCTGAAATCATGTATGGGAAATAAGGAGAATCAGCCATGAAAGACATCGAAACTTCCATGCAGGCTTACATCAAAGAGCGTGCTGATTTGCGTTACCTCTTCTTCGGGGGCAAGGGCGGTGTGGGTAAAACCGCCCTGGCAGGCGCGACAGCCATTTGGCTGGCGCAGCAGGGCAAGCGCGTCATGCTGGCCTCCACCAATCCCGTCCACAGCCTGAGCGGACTGCTTGGGCAAAACGTCTTTGGTCAGCCGACGGCGGTCAACGGCGTGCCCAACCTGTGGGCTTACGAGATTGACACCAAAGACACGATTGAACGCTCCAAGCAGGAAATCCGCGAAAAAATCCAGTGGTTCCTGAAATTTGCGGATATTTCCACCAAGGCCGAAGACTTCATCGAATCGGCCACGATGAACCCGGCCTTTGAAGAATCGGCCATGTTTGAAAATATGGTGGATCTAATGCTGGGCAGCGAATATGACGTGTACGTGTTCGACACCGCGCCCACGGCCAATGCCCGCCGCCTGCTGGGTATGTCGCAGGTCTATTCGTTGTGGGTCAACAAAATGCTCAAGAGCCGCGACGAAGCCCGTTCCCTGCGGGAATTGCTTTCATTCACCAAGAAGAAGGAAAAGGACCCGCTGATGGATTATCTGGTTGCATTCCGCGACCGCATGGGCAAAGCGCGCGAAATGCTGACCGACCCGGCCAGGACCTCCTTCTTCTTTGTCACCCTGCCGGAAGCCCTGCCAATTGCAGTGATCACGCGCTTCATCGGCTGGTTCCACGATTTTGGTATCCCGGTCGGCGGCGTGATCGTCAACATGTTGATCGACAAAAACCAGGTTAATGACAAGTCGCCGGAGTTTGTCAAGAACCGCGTGGCGATGCAGGATCGCTACATGGACGATATTTGGGAAAAGTTCGATGGCATGGTGCGTTCCTTCATTCCGCTTTATGAAACGGAAGTGCGCGGTGTGGAAACGCTCAAACGCATGGCGGACAATTTGTTCGCTTGATGTAAAATTACCTTTATGAAATAGAACGCGATCTCCGATAACGGGGATCGCGTTCTATTTGCAGGAACATGGAGAGGAGAATTAAATGGATCTTGGATTGAACGACAAACACGTGCTCGTCACCGGTGCTTCTCGCGGACTCGGTTAAGCCGCTTTGTTCGCGCTTGCGAAAGAAGGCTGCAAGGTGGCGATTAACGGCCGTGATGAAGTGAAGATCAAAAGCGCGGCTGGGAAGATGAGCAAGGAAACAGGTGCACAGGTGGTCCGCCTTGCAGGAGACATCAGTCTGCCGGAGATTCCCGAAAAACTCGTCAAAGGGACTGCCGGGGCTTTTAGCGGTCTGGATATCCTCATTACTAACGCAGAAGGTCCACCGCCCGGCTCGATTGACGCGCTGGATGAAGCCGCTTGGTAAAAAGGTGTGGACCTGTGCCTGATGCTGCACACGGGGTTAGGCAGCGACTTGATCTGGTGCACCTACTCGACTCATAAGCCGATGTTCTGTTACACCTGTTATGGTTGCACGGTGGCCTGTCGCAACAAGTCTTCCAGCATTACTTCTGGATTGAAAATTCGCTCTTTCCAATCAGGCAGTAGGCGGTCTAACAGCACAGCCTGAGCCATGCCGCTGTAATAGAAACGGGTCTCACCTTCACGCCCTGCTGTTCGCCGCACTTCGTCAATCTGTCCCGACCAGTACTGTTCACGGGTCGTGTATTCCCTAAAACCGGGATCAGCGGTCAGTGCCGGCAGAGCAGTGTAGCCAGGAGTTGTGCCAGCCAACCGCCCGATAGACAATTCGGCATACTTTGCCAGACCTTCCAACCATTCACGTTGGCGTTCGTAGTTCACTAGATCCTGGTTTAACCCGGTGGTTGCACGTCGTTTGTCCCTCAAAGCCAGGAATTGGCGAACCAGGTCTGCGGTCTCCTCGTTCGATTGAGCTCGAACTGCTCGTACTAACAGGTCTAGCTCATTTTGCCAGTCTTCATCTAGGGTTGGGTCTTGCCAGGGATACTGATTTCCACTTCGATTGGCAATTTCGGCCTCAGCTAGGCGAGAAGGGACCACGCTTCCCTGAAACGCATGGAAAGTCTCATGTTCAAGGCCGCCAATATAGGTCTCGGTCTCACCCATGAGCAGTCCCCAGACCAGCCGGTAGGGAAAGATGGGTTGAAGGATCGAAGGAAACTGCTTCCGAAATTGAACATAGAAGTTGATCTCCATGTACTCTTTCGTCTCCATCGTCGCGACCCAACGCTCGCCCACCCGCACGGTAAAGTTCTCGGGCGTGATTTCTGGATTTGCCAATCGCTGGCGATAGTAGACCTGGTCCTCAAAGGTGTCATCTGGAACGGCTTCCCACGGACCGCCGCGCGGCTCACCTTGCGGCATTTTCACCCACCCGGCAGGCGGGTTGGGATAACCTACGAGAAAAGCATATTCCTCATTGTAGACAATGATGGGAATATCTAGACGTCCCCAGCCTGGCCAAACCGTATCGCCCAAGGTCTGACGCAGATGGATGGCCTCAGCCAGGCGTGCTTTTTCAAGATCTGAGAGATGGTCTGTAACTTGTGAATGGGTCGGTAGATTGAGATTGCTCAAAGTAGAAATGCCCACGACAGCAACGCACAGCAATGCCAATCCCATGGCACCAAAGATTATTATCCGAAGAAACAGTTTTTTCATGATCTACCTCTTTGCGGAAGCCGCCCAACGGTGTGCACCATCGTCCCCGTTGGGGATCGCGCAGCACCCTTTAGGGTAGTGGCAGTGTGGCAGGCTTGGACTCGCTGTCGATCGCGGAGGATCCCCGAAGGGGGAACGGGACACTGCCTGCCTGCACTTTGCCGCCCTGGACTGTCCGCCAGGACAGGCAGGCCCAGGTAGGCGTAGTATAAACCCACATTAGTGGGATGCTACGCATTCCCCACTGCCTGTCCTTGGCGCTCGTCCAAGGGTCCACTACACGCGGTTGGGCGCGTTTTGAATATGGACGAGTCAGCGATGTAAGCCATACTTGACATGGTGCGCGATTGGCTTATAATGTAAGCTATACTTTACATCGAGTGAAGCCTATGAATCTTCACAATTGCCTGAAAGAAATTCGTCTCCAAAAAAATCTCACCCAAGAATCCCTTGCTGATACAGTAGGTGTGACACGCCAGACCATTATTGCTGTCGAGAAGGGAAAATTCGTGCCGTCAGCAAAACTGGCTCTGGAATTGGCTTCAGCGCTGGATACACCCTTTGAGAAAATATTCTGGCTCGAAGATAGCCGGGGAGGATAATCATGACTGGCATGACACCATATTATATTAGTCGAACTATAATTTCTGTGGCATTCGGCGCACTCTTTGCGGTCACTGGCTCTCCATGGTGGGCGGCTATTCTTATCGGTGGGCTTACGTTTGCCTTATTTTTATGGGCACCGCGAAGTGGACGGTATTCGGTTCATCCTGAATTCGGCATCACAGCCCTTCGCCGAGATGAGCGCACACAAGAGATTAATGATAAAGCAGCGCGAAACGCATTTGTCGTTAGCATGTTGACACTCAGCGGGATTAGTGTTTACTTTGGCACACTTGCGCTAATTGATGTACCAATCGCTGTTTTCAAATTAGTTCTAGTGATTGGCGCATTGACTTATTTTGTGTCTGACCTGCTGTTGCGACGATCACAGCGATAGCAAGCCCGTCTCCTTACGTCGCGATGCAGTTCGAGGCCAGGCGCGCTGTCAAAACGATGACAAACGAAGCCTAACGTCGGCTACAGCGAGTGGTTAGGCGAAGTTCTATTTCTCGAGTGTCTCCATCCTGTGAACCCTATATTTCAATCTTGCTCGAATGAGACAGAGTGGCCGGTTTGAAGATCACGATAACGACAACTGCCCAAATCATGACGATGGTGCTGACCACGGCTGAGAGCATCCCACTTCCAGCATCCGATGAGGATATGAAATTGAAACACCCATGCCAGATCGCAACAATGAAGATACTTCCACCCGAACTGTTGAAGAGCCACGTAAATACGACCGCTCCGGCGAATAGACCAATGAGCCATCCAATTGCGATCGCTGGGTCGAAAAGGTAAAAGAATGCCGGGAGATGCCAGAGAGCCCAGAAAATTGCGAGGATGATGGTCGCAAGGAGAGCGCTTCGACCCTTTTGGAGGCGCGGTAAAGCGTAACCGCGCCAGCCTATCTCCTCGCCGATCCCGAACGTAAGGATCCATAAGACCAGGGCTCCAGCGCCTAACGGGGGAAGGAATTGAACCACTCCAAAATCGGACAGACGTATCTCGCTCCCTGTGACCGCGTTCAGGATCACGACGACTACGAATCCTAGGACAAGAGGTGACAGAGCGACAAGCCACCAGATGGGACGAACATTCCACATGCCAATTCGGGAGGCGATGTCACTCAAACCAGACCTTTCTTCATAGATCCACGTAACGATCAAGGCGGAGAGCGCAGGCCCATACGCGACCAAGTAGTGCGCCCATGAGGGAAGAACGGGAGGAATGATTCCCTTGTGCGCCAATGCCAAAGGAATCGCTATCGACCACGAAAGTACGTAGGAAAGCACGAAATATACGATGAGATTCATTGTCTTGCTGCGAGATGTATTGCTTGCATCCATGTCTGCACCTCCGTTGTTCAAAGGCTCAATAGAACTTCGCGCAACTAGTGTTTATACGGCCTGCATAACAGATTATAGACGGCCCGTATAATATCCTAAATATTTATGAAATTATATGGCAAAGAAGTCGAATATATCCAGAAAAAGTAGAGCACGGTAAGACACGCCTATTCAATCACCAGCGTTATTTCTTTGGTTTTCCACCTGACTTTCCATTTTTTACTTCCAGCCGCTTCCGCCGTTTGCCGGTCTCTTCCTGCCAGTACGCGCATGTAGGGCGGTAGGCTGGGCGATTTTACCCAATCTATAAGCCCTTCTCTGCCTTTACGATCAACCACTTCTCCACTTCGGGGATCTTCTCACTCAACCTCGCTGCGGCGACAATCGGTAGCCAACGGGTGTATTCGTCCTCCCCGCCAGGGCTGAGTTTAAAGTAATAACGGATGTATGCAGCGTGAAAAATGCGCACGAAGGCTTTCAGTAAAAAACCCTGGATTTGGCGAGTTTCCGCCGCGCCAAGGGCGATAATGGTTGTGCGGGCGAGATCGGCCAGCGGGTTTCCGCGTGAAGCATCTATCCAGTCAATGACAATTTCGCCCTGCACGGTCATCAGAATGTTGCCGGGATGGAAGTCGCCATGACACAGCCGGTTGCCATCCGGCATGGTTTCGAGCGCAGCCAGTGCTTTGGCTCTGAGATGTGCAGGGAGGGTCTCCGCTTGGCGGATTTTACTGACCAGTTTTTGCCGCTGGGAGGGGATATCCGCTTGAAGGGTGCTAGTATGCATCTCGATGTGGAGTTCTGCCATCCGTCGGGCGTAGACGAGGACGCTCCAGGGTTTGCGTGACAACTCCTTCCACATTGTGGCACCGTCCACGCGCTGGTATACCAGGCCATGACGGCCATTCACTTGAATAATGTCACCTGCCGCTGGTACCGGCAGTCCGCTGGCATGTATCGCTCGAGCTATTCGCGCTTCGTATTCGATATCTTCTAACTCAAACCAATCATAAAAAAGCTTGAGCACGTATCCTTGCTGCCAGGCGTAAATCTCCGCCGTGCGGCCATAGGCGATGGGTTGGGTGAATTCTACGGTCATATCTTTCATACGCGCCTAACGGATGGGTTCACCCCACTTCGTGGAGCAGGTCGGCAGTGACGAGACTGGCAAGACTCCTTTGCAATATTCGCTCCATTGCTAGCGAGCCGTACATACCTTAAGCGGCGTCGCGTCACGAAGCACTCCCGTAGGGAGAAGCACCCCCGGAGCGAAGCATAGGGGGCCGCCGCTGTCCGCTACATCCGATGTTAGCCCGCTTGTTCGTTCAAGAACGCCTTCTTTATGGTAACCCAGGCACCTTTGCCAATTCCCAAAATTCAACGTTATCGAACTCGCACACGGACTGCCCGAGGGATGCGCAAAATAGCATGGTGCTGCCAAACGTGTCAAAATCTGCGTCCTCGAAGTAGGCCACTGGCGTTCCGTTAAGATAGACAGCGGCCCGCGGCCCGCGCGCCACAACTATGATTCGCGTTGGTTCGCCGAATGGGCTCACATTGCCCTGTCCGCTGGCGAGGTTGATCTGTTGACCTGCCAACCGCTTGTCAACACTCCATGTGCTGCCCGCACTGTGAATGTCAAGGTAGAACCAGTACTCGGAGGACAAGTTGTGGAAGTTCACGATCAACTGGGTTGCCTTGTCTCCTTCGGCGACGCGGGCCTCCACTTGCAGGACAAAATCCTTGCGGTTCAGCGCTTGGTTTCCAAAGGAAACATCCTTTTCTTCCACTTCGAGGCGAGCCACACCATTTTGCACAACAGCCAACTCATTTTGTTCCAGATTGCCACCGCCCCAACCTTTATCGGCAGTGGAGAAATCGTCTGCGAAATCTGGCTTGCGGTTGGCGATGGCTTGCAGGATCGGCTCGGCGAAGGCGCGAGCTTGCTCAACCTGGACGCTGGGAGCGGGTGGAGAAGCAGGTGGAACTGTAATTGGAATGGGTGTTGGCGTAGGCGGAATTGGCGTCGGTGTGGGCGGAATTGATGTTGGCGTGAGCGCTGCTTGTGGACTGCATCCAAATAGTAATAACAGCGTCAAACCAATTCCCCAAACATTCTTTAGTAGATCTTTGCGTTTCATCAGAACCTCCTCCGTTTTACAACTGTCGGC
>JBGOXG010000203.1:0-4035 GCA_041479025.1 Anaerolineae bacterium | reverse complement strand
TAATTCTGCCTCTGAAACCGAAGTCAGGTTGAGGGATAATTGAACCGTCGCCCCGGGGACAGGTTCAAAACCCTGGGCGAGATATCCAATCCGTAACTGAGGCCGCGTGATGACAACTTTCCCACGATCAGGAAGTTCCTGGCCGACCAAAATGCGGAGGAGTGTGGTTTTACCGCAACCGTTGGGACCGATCAAACCGATGCGCTCACCGGCTGAGATGCTAAAATAAATGTCTTTTAAAACGGTCTGGATGCCGTAGGATTTTGTGAGCTGGTGAACACTAAGCATGGTGTCTCCTGTAAACCATTGGTGGGGGAAAAAGAAAACCGGGGGCAAACGCCTCCGGCTGGAATCAAGTCAGCGGGTCATACCCCGATAAATGGTTGAATGTCTACAGGTTGATATGCATTCCCACCGCTCCTTCAAATGACTGTGTTGAAATTATATCACCGTGTGGTTCGGGCTATCAAGGCTGACATCCGTTCGTAGTGTGAGCCTTTCCAATAAACCTGGTTGCAGGTCGGACAATATGCGAACTCTTCGTAGAATTTCATCGTCAGCGGGAGCAGGCGGTCGATGATATCTTTCTTGTTTACTTTATAAAGAGTTCCATTGCATCGCAGACATCGCTTGAACGGGGTTAACCTGCTGGCGAGATCGAAACGCCCCACAACTTCGGATAATTGCTTGACAGGATCCAGAGACCGGAGGCAATAACCATGCTCGATGGTTTTTCGCATCAGCAGGCGGCGGTCACGGGTGAGCAGGATTCGCTTGTCTAATAGGGCGATGTCCGCCAGCTCTGAATCCTGAATATGGTTCTGGTATAACGTATCAAAACCCAGCATGCGCAGGTAGGCTGCCAGCCTGCCGAGATGACCGTCCAGGATGAAGCGAGGCTCAACAGGACAGCCAGGTTTTATCGGATAGATATTTATCCGATCCCCATCTTTTGGTAAATAACTAAAATCGACCTGGGCATCATTGGCAGTTATCAATCCCACCTCCACGTGGGGGACGCCAAGCGACTCAATAAGATGTTTTATGGATTGATGATTTTCGAAAGTGAGGGTGATCGTCTTTCCGCGTGATAGACGTGGAAGAAGAAATTCGAGATCGGGATGGAAAATGAAATCCGCCGTTTGCATGCTGTCATCATACAGCAAATCGGCGGCATGAGTCAAAGAGAATGTTTTCAGTGAAGCTGATAACCAGAAACCCGGAAGAACCTTTATTGGTTTGTCTGTTCTCAGAAAACCCTTTTGATTGATTACATCCCGGCTTGCAATGCGGTGCGATAACGGGTTGCGGCACGTGTGAGCAACCCATTGATCATCCTGCGGATGTGCTGGTTGAGAAAATAGCGTTCCAATACCGCGGGGGAGAGGTAGCGCGCTCCGGCGACGACATGGATACAATTAGAACTTCCACAAGCACAAATAAAGGGTACTGCCATCTCCCATTCCGTGGAGGGATAGAAAAAAGTCAATTCATCCCCAACTGCAATATCACGTGCAACGAAGACCAGCATGCGTGTCGTGTCTAGGACGAGATTGGGATTACAGGAATGATTGAGACTGGCAATGATGCCCACTTCAATGTGTTTGTAGCGACCTGCCTGCACTGTATGTTGTGTCGGTTTATTGAAAATGGCAGTGCAAGGCAGTGGGCAAATCAGATCGCCTTTTTTGAAAATTAATTTTGCGTACAGACTCTTGAAACCTTTTTGACTGCGGACTTCCAGAATATTTTCAGGTTCGATCATTTGTCTCTTTCTCGTTCTTGAATCGCTCCCTTAAGAGAGTCGAGCAAGAAAGGCTCCTATCGCATCAACAAACACTATGCACTACTATATAACTATTTGGCCAATAATACAATAAGAAATTGAAACTTTAAAGTAATTTTAAGTTTCAATTTGTGGATTATCGATGTTCCTTCATATAGGTATGCTATCCTATCCATTTATCGCGTTGTGATAGTCTAGTGATGTGACTGATGCTTTGCCCTAAAAATATCCAGAATGGTTTTATCGCGCATGTAAGATGCGCATTGCACTAACTCGCTGACGTAGGCTCGAAGCCCACCTCCGAACTGAAGGGATACGTAACATCAGCAGGGACAAGAGCAGGATTCCGATCATCAGTGGTTGGACAATATCCCCTCTGAGGGTGGCGATGTTTGCTTTTCGTGCCATCGCATAATGGATGACGACAATCAATCCGGCCAGATAGACAGTTCGGTGCAGACTTTGCCAGCCTTTCCCCATCTGGCGCATCCACCATTTGAAAGATGTGATTGCCAATGCAAGCAGGATTAATCCCGCTGAAAGGCCCAGCAGGATGAAGGGTTTTTTTGTTGTGAGTTGAGCGACCTGTTTGAGATCAAAACCATAATCGATACCAACGAAAACAGTGAAATGCAGAGCGGCATACATGAAGGCGTAAAGACCTAGCGCGCGACGGCGCTTGAGTGGTTCACGCCAGCCGGTAAGCGTCACAATCGGCGTACACGCCAGTGATGCGATCAAGAAATAGATTGCCACACGACCAAAGCGCTGTTCCACCGCCTGGATGGGGTTGGCAGTCATATTACTGGTCAGTACCTGGATCAAGGTGACGACGAAGGGTAGCCAGCCGAAGATGTGTATAGTAATTTGAGTCGGGGTATAGTGGCGACTTCGGGTAGCCATTAATAGTTGAGGCTCAGATCCATGCCTGCATACATCGAGGCCACTTCGGATTCATAACCATTAAACATCAACGTTTTACGGCGACTGAGCTCACCGATACGCCGCTCAGTACTCTGCGACCATCTGGGGTGGTCTACGTTGGGATTCACATTTGAGTAAAATCCATATTCATTGGGCGCGATGGTGTTCCACATCGTTTGAGGTCGTTCCTCAACGAGGTCAATCTTCACAATCGCTTTGATGGATTTAAAACCATATTTCCATGGCACGACCAGACGGAGAGGTGCGCCATTCTGGTTGGGTAATTCTTTACCGTATAGCCCGGTAGCTAGTATCGTCAGGCGGTGCATCGCCTCGTCGAGGCGCAATCCTTCCGTGTAAGGCCACGGGTAAAAAGGACTTCCCTGCCCCGGGAATTCAGTGGGGTCCATCAAGGTGGTGAAGGCGACATATTTTGCACTCGCCAAAGGTTCGACCTTTCGCAGCAATTCGCTTAGTTCGAATCCCAGCCATGGGATGACCATGCTCCAGGCTTCAACACATCGCAAGCGATAGATGCGTTCTTTCTGTTCGAACTTCATTAAATCTTCTATTCCAAACGTACCCGGTTTATTGACCAAACCTCCGATCTCGATTGTCCATGGACTGGACTTAAACTTCTGTGACAGAGGCGCAACGCCCTCCTTGTCAGTCGTGAACTCATAGTAGTTATTGTAATTGGTGATATCCTGATATGAATTGACCGGGTCACCGATTTCATCAGTGAGTCCGGACGCTGTAGGTGCTGGCGCACCTCCGCTGGCATCCGTTTGGGATTGTAAGCTCACATTAGGGGTGCAGGCCGCCAATAAGGCGCCTGCGCTGACAATCCCCATCGCTTTTAGAAAATCCCGCCGGGACAAATAGGCACTTTCTTGTGTTATTTCAGAAGACGCGGGCATAATATGCTTCAAATCGTTTTCCATACCACTCACTCCTTTTAATTATGGATAAATTCTATCAGATATGAATTAACCCTACGTTAGAATAACCCTGCGAAGACAGATACTCTTCGCAGGGTTATCGCTTTACCCTATCTCGCGCATCAACATCGCTTTTTTTCTTGCGCGCCCATACCTGTAATTGCCAAAGTCTCCCACCTTGCGCAAGACCCGATGACACGGGATCAAATAGGCGACAGGGTTGTGTGCAACCGCGTTTCCCACCGCCCTTGCTGCGGAAGGATTACCCGCTCTTGCAGCGAGGTTCTCGTAGCTGGTGACCTGTCCGGTCGGGATGCGCAGCAAGGCTTCCCAGACTTTGATCTGAAAGTTTGTGCCTCTCACGTGCAGGGTGATTGGTGATTT
>JBGOXG010000155.1:0-5296 GCA_041479025.1 Anaerolineae bacterium | reverse complement strand
TGCGACTTCTTCGCTGAAGGCAAGCATGGTCTTTTCATCGTAATCTACATGCAGGAAGGAGTCGTCCACCTGCGGGCGGTCGGCAATGGCCTTGACCAGCTCCACCTGTTGGGGACGCAGGGCTTCAAAAATACCCTTGACATCAGATGTTTTCATCCCAGGCTCGAATTTATCCAGCAAAATATCGTAGGGGTGATCAGCGGGTGGGAAGAAACTGACGTAGCGTTTACCCATTTCGAGGATCTTCTCGAGATGCGGGCGGAATATGGAGAAATCCGATTTGCCCCGGGCTTCCATCCATGCCTGCTGGGCAAGGGTGGTCACCTGGGCGAATTCTGCCACGAATTCACCGGGGACACGGGTTTCTTTTTCATAATCCCGCGTAGTCACTTTAATGATTCGATATTCTTCAGAATCAGGATCTAGGTTGGGGAGTTCCTTCTTCAGATCAGCCAGCAAACTGCCAATCTCATCAGAAGTGAACTTATCATGCGACAGTTTCGCAAGCGTCGCCAGCATATAGCCACGTTCTTCAGCGCCTCCGGGGGGCATATAGGTTTGCTGGTCCCAGCCCAGCAACGCTGCGGAATGGTTGATGTTTACGACTTCAGCAATAAGTTCATGGAGCTTGGTATATTTTTCATTCATGTTATTCTCCACATCCGGGTGTGATGATTGAAGCCTTCGTCACGATTCTTATTGCGAACACAATTCTACCCTAGATTACTCATACCGTAACGCTTCGACCGGTTCAAGGCCGGCGGCGCGGTTGGCAGGATATATCCCAAAGAACAACCCGACTGCTGTGGAAAATATCGTGGCAAGCAGAATGGCGCTGATCCCGACCGATGGGGTGAACGCGTTCCCTGTCGCAGCTGCGACTTTGCCAACCGCCGATGCAATGAGCCAGCCAAACAGGATTCCGATCAACCCGCCAATGAGCGAGAGCAAGGACGACTCGGTCAAAAACTGGACCAGGATATCACGCCGCCGTGCACCGAGGGCTTTGCGCAGACCGATCTCACGCGTGCGCTCCGACACGGAAACCAGCATGATATTCATAATGCCGATGCCGCCGACCAGCAGGGAAATTGCAGCGATACCGCCCAGGAAAGTCGTTAGAACGCCCGTAATAGTGGAGGCTGTCTGGATGAAATCCTGTTGAGAGAAGATGGTGAAATCGTTTTTGCCAATTTCGGTGCGGTGTCGAGTGCTTAAAATTTGCGCGACCTGGTCGGACGCGTTTCGAACCTCGTCCGCACTGATCGCCTGGACAAAGATCAAATCCACGCGGTTGGGATTGTTGCGGCGGATGAGGCGGGTCTGGGCAGTTGTAAACGGGATGAACACCACATCATCCTGGCTGCCCATCGCACCACCGCCCTTAGATTCAAGGACCCCGGTGATGCGGAATGGCTGCCCCGCAATTCGGATTGATTCACCGACCAACCCATCGCTGTGACCAAAGAGTTTGACCGCCGTTTCAGGACCGATAAGCGCCACTGAAGCGTGGCCCAGGATCTGGTCATTGGTGATGAACTCACCCTCCGTGACTAGATAGTTGCGAACTTCTGCGTATGAGGGCGTGACACCGGTCACACTGGTATTAGTCTTTGCACCACCGCCGGTAATTTCGAAATTCGACTGTAAAATTGGTGCGACCGCCTTTACTGAGGGCGCGGCAAACGGGTCCTGGATTGCTACTGCATCCTGAATGGTCAGGGGGCGTGGATTGCGAATTTCCTCCTGCTGGTTGCCAGAGAAAACAAACAACACGTTGGTGCCGATTCCGCTGATCGAACCGGTGATCGTATCCTGTGCACCCTGCCCCACAGCCAGCATGGCGATCACGGCTGCGACACCAATCACGATACCCAGAATGGTCAATCCGGAACGCAGCTTATTGGAATTCAGACTTTCCAGTGCTTCGAGGAGTACCTGTAAAAAAGTCATGCCGCCTCCGTGTCCACAATTCCATCTTTGATGTGGATGATGCGCTGGGCTATCGTCGCCACATTGGGATCATGTGTAACGATAACAAGCGTCGTCCCACGTTCCTTGTTCAGGTTCAATAATAGATCTATGATCTCCTGACCCACCTTCGAATCCAGATTACCGGTGGGTTCGTCCGCCATGATGATGGCAGGATTATTCACGATGGCGCGCGCGATAGCCACCCGTTGCTGTTGACCCCCCGAAAGTTCAGTGGGCTTGTGGGTCATCCGGTCACCCAGCCCGACCGCGGTCAGAGCCTCTCGGGCGCGGTCCTTTCGACCATTGCGTTTACCCGAGTAACGGAGAGGCAATTCCACGTTGGAGAGGGCTGTTGCGCGTGAAAGCAAGTTAAAACTTTGGAAGACAAAACCGACTTTGCGATTACGGATATTCGCCAGCTGGTCATCCCTTAAATCCGAAACATGTTCGCCATCCAGATAATAATCACCCGAGGTGGGGTGGTCGAGACAGCCTAGTATGTTCATCAGTGTGGATTTTCCAGAACCGGATGGACCGACAATCGCCACCACTTCACCCCGATCGATGTTGCATGAAAGCCCGCGCAATGCCTGGACTTCCACATCGCCCATTTGATATATTTTCTTCAGGTTGTCCGCGACGATAACATGATCGCTCATGGATTGCCTCCAAACATGCCACCGCCCCCACCTCCTCCAGGTCCGAATGTAAAGGCAGGTGGATTCAAGACGATCTCATCGCCTGCTTTCAGATCGGTAGAGATCAATTCGCTGTAGGTGTCCGATGAGGCACCCAACTGTATTTCGACAGGCGTGAGAACGCCATTCTTAAGCACATACACGACCCGCTTCCCATTCTGAAAGCGTACCGCCCGATTGGGGATTAGCAGCACATCAGCGAGTTCCTGGACATTGATGGTCACAGCAGCGGTCATCCCAGGTTTGACTTTCTCATCAGGATCGGTCAATTCAACCGTTACCACAAAGTTGACAGTTCCTTGAGCAGGATTACCGACCTGTCCAACTTTCGTGACCACCCCTTTGTATTCCTGTCCTGGATTGGCATCGAATGTAAGAACGACGTTTTGATCTGGGGCGACGCTGTTGATGTCCACTTCGGATACTTGAACATCCACCAATAAATGCGAGAGATCATCGAGCCTGAAAGCCAAAGTCGCTGGGGAAACTTGATCGCCGGGCTTGGGGTTAGAGAGGGTGATCGTCCCGGCAAAGGGAGCTGTGATGCGCGCCAGGTTCAAGGTTGCCTTGATCGCATCCACCCGTGCCTGAGCAGCGGCGATATCCTTGGGATCCGGTCCGTCCTTGAGCCGGTTCCATTCACGTAAAGCATCATCATATTGCGCCTGAGCAACCGCCAGTTTGGCATCCGCTTCTGCGACATCGTTTTCGGAGGGTTTTCCTTTATACCAGTTCAGATTAGCCAAGGCACGATCGCGGGCTATTTTGGCATTGTACAGGTTCGTTGTCGCCTGGGCGCGTATGGGATCTGCGGGTGCCAATTCGGTGACATTATTAAAAACAGATTGAGCGTTTTCGACAGCTTTTTGGGCAAGCGCCAGCTGCGCTTCAGCATAATCAATATTTTCTTGAGATGACCGTTTGTAGTTCATACCTTCGCGCTTGTTTTTAGCATCTTTCAACGCTTTCTCTGCAGTAGCCAGGGCAAGTTGAGCCTGCGCTTTTGCACTGGATGAATCCAGCACATTCTGGAGGTTTCGTTCCGCGGTCACCAAATCCGCCTGAGCGAGGACGATCGCCTGGGAAAGGGAAGTCGGTGACAGATTAGCAAGTACTTCGCCCTCTTTTACATTATCCCCTTCCACGACTTTAACCGATTCAACCGTCCCCGACGTCTGCCAGTTGAGAGATGCGGTTTGGTTAGCCCGGACAGTTCCCGTTGCCCCGACGATCGAAGTCAGGTTTCCACGTTCCAGGACTGCAGTTTCATATTGACCGGCTGCTTTCGCCTGTTGGCTCGACCGATACCAGAAAAATCCCCCGGCGACAGCCAATACGATCACAACGGCCACGATGATGTAGATAATTTTCTTATTCATTCTTCCTCCGAAAGTTGATTACGATTCCAATTTTACCGGGAATCATAATATTTTATTTATTTTCGCACCTATGACTAATATTACAGCGCAATGTCAGACAACTTGACGCTGAAAATACAGGCATAACTGCTTTTGGAAGCTATATTTGGCGTCAATTTGCCTGCTCGGTAAGGCTAAAATCGGCAACTTTGCGCTGTAATACTAATTAGGGTGCGGAATATCTTTTATGATCTTTGGCAACCGCTGAAAAAATTCGACAATACCAACCTAATCTCAATTAAGAAAAGGATATTTAAATTCATCGAGTTTTGTGACTAGGTGTAATTCTAGTCAATTCCATCATTGATACCACATAATCATCATTTTTTTCCTGACTCTAATAAATTCCACTTTGGATCGGATAAGCATTTGGTACATGAAGTTTCTCCCTTTTATCGTAATAGCCTGGTCGCGTCTGAATAGATCACGATGCCGCCTGGCTTCAACAATCTCTGCTCCTGCCGCATGATCTCTCGAGCCACTTGCAGCCGTTCGGCAGGATCTGGAAATTGGGCGGTAAACTCGGGCGAGCCAAACAGCCGGCTGTCCTGTACGGCATCGAACGAACGGGCAGGTAAAAAGTTCAATACGTCTATTTGCCCCAGGTCAGCTCGATAGTGTACGAAGGACTCGTGTTCCAGATCGCCCATATCAATCCCAACGGGGTCCGCGCCCAGCTCGAAAAGCATTCGGCAGAACCAGGGCTCGAACTGGGCCGTATATCCTTTGGTCGAGCGTCCGAAGGTCATTTCGCCAAAAGGTATGTCAATGTATAGCGAGGCAGGTGCCTTGCTGGTGTTTGAACCGCAGGCGATATCCAGGATCCTCATACCGTGGACAGTGGACAATTTCCCAAAGGCATTCACGATCCTTCCGGCCATTTGGGTGAGGATGTCTTCGACGCCGGGTTCACGGGCAATTTTCTTACCCAGGTCATAGCGAGAGTCAAGCGCCCAGAACATGTCCGCAAGCAAGGTTTGATCCTGCCGGTCTTTGCCCAGGCGACTCAATTTGGCGATGAGCCGATCTTGCTTTTTATCTCTCAAGGTTGCTTTCATATTTCAACTATAGACCTTAAGATAAAGATTTAGAATTTTGCACTTTGAAAAACAAGGGGGATGCCTTATCCTTAACTGGAGCGACCAACTTCAGTATAAGGAGGCATCCCATGTTTAAAGTAACCTTTTCCAACCGGACTGTCAAGCG
>JBGOXG010000097.1:0-8306 GCA_041479025.1 Anaerolineae bacterium | reverse complement strand
TATATAAATCCTTGCAACTAAAAACCTGGTATCGTAAGGTGCCCCCACGGAATAGTGCACTCTATCTGGATTTTTCCATGAAATATCTTGACCCATGTTTTATCTTAATCCGACCCTCTTTTTCTTACGTTCTATCGTTATATTTCTAATATTTATATGTTATCGCAACAGCGCAATGGCATCTGAATGAATGACAATTCCGTTTGCTTTTAGTAATCTTTCTTCTTGACGCCTGATTTCCTGAGCCACTTTGAAACGATCAGCCTGATTCGGAAACTGGTTAGTGAATTCAGGCGAGCCAAACAAGCGGCTGTCCTGAACGGCATCAAATGAATGGTCGGGCAAAAAGTCAAGCGCACCTATTTTTCCGAGGTCAACTTGATAATGTGTGAAGACTTCGTGGTCCAAATTACCAAAATCAACTCCAACGGGAATTGCACCCAACTCAAAAAGGATTCGGCAGAACCATGGCTCAAACAGAGCCGTATACCCCTTGCTTGCACGACCCATCGTCATCTCGCCGAAAGGAGTGTTAATGTAAAGCGAGGCAGGTGCTTTGCTCGTATTGGAGCCACATGCAATATCTAAAACCTTCTTGCCATGGATAGAAGGGAGACTTCCGAAGGAATTTGCTAATCTTCCAACCATCTGGATGATTATTTCTTCAACTCCGGATTCCTTCTTCATTTTCCCGATCAGGTCATATTGAGCATCAAGCACACGGATCATTTTTTCAAGCATGAAATGATCCTGCTCATCCTTCCATAATCGATTCAATTTGGCAATGAGTCGGTCCTGCTTGTTGTTGCTTGATACTGCATTCATAAATCTAAACCTATCGTTAATTTCTTTATCAATTGCTTATTGCCGGCATTTGCCTGACATATTTAGCCTCTTTCAATTCGCCCAGGATAAAATCCGCCAAATCCGCCCGAGAAAGTTGAATGCCCACCTCGCCCGTCCCCAAATAACCTGCTCTAACATTGCCGGATTTAGGTTTGTAGTTGAGACCGGACACACGCACAAGCGTCCAATCAAGGCCAGAGTCTCTCACAATTTGAGCAACATTGACGATCTCTTCATAAGCAAGGCGCATCATGGATTTAATTAGGAAAACCAGCATCTTGAATTTTACATCGGGCAAATCGCCTGGAGCGCTTGCGCTGGGAGTAGATGCAACGATCAGGCGGCGCACGCCGAATTGCTTCATCGCCGCAATGATATTTTGTGTCCCCTGCGTAAGCGGTTTTCTTTTGTAATCCTCTCCCAACCGCGGTCCCAGCAGGCTAATGACAGCGTCTGCGTCGCTCACTGCTTGTTCGATATTAACCTTGTCGCGAAGTTCACCCTGCACGATGGTCAGATGTTCATGACGCATGGTGAGTTTTGATGGATTGCGGGCATAGACAACCACCTCGTTTCCTTCTACAAGTGCCTGTTCAATCAGTTGCTTGCCGGCTCCGCCCGTTGCGCCAAAGATGGTCAGTTTCATTTTTTAGGCGAGGAATCTTTGTGCCGGTTAGCAAACACAAGCAACCCAATCCCAACTGCAACTGCAATACCACCATAGACCGCCCACTGGGTCTGACCTGTCATAAAACTACCGGGTAAGACATTGATCCCCTGCAGGAACCAGCCTGCGCCTACAAGGACCAATAATACGGCGACGATATTCAAGAATATTCTCATATTTTTTTCCTTTCCTATTAAAGTTGGAGTTGGTATTTGTTTCTCCGCGCGGAGGTCCATCTTCAAATTCCTGAGGCCCGTGCGGACCTGCATTAAAGGTGGGCAAGGGCAGCAAAACGCTCATAAGCGACGAAAGCCGCCAATGCCAGCAGGATCAGATTGAATACAATATTCGGATATTCCTTGCGCGGGATATGAACAACCACCGCGCCAGCCATGATAAGGACCAACCCCACTGCCGCCAGCGGTGTTAACCAGGGGAGAATGCCAGTGAGCCAGGGCAGGATCAATCCCACTCCTGCCAGGCTTTCCGCCACAGCCGTAAAGCGACGGAGACCGGATGGGATCGCCTCGATGTAAGCCATTTGGCCGCCCTGTCGTGCCTGTGGGGGCAGAAACCACATCATCCATCCATGGTAGATAAATACAAACGCCAGCAAAATTTGGATAATCCAGAGGATCGTGTTCATCGTATCAAAGCTCCTTTTTGATTTTTAATTGGGACACACGCAAGGGCATAATGTCTGCGCGTGGCGCTTACTGAGGGAAATGTTTTTGAAATATTTCCGTTAAATCCCGATTGGTTCTCTTACCAGTATTACAGTCATTCGTTCGTTGATCCATTCGCGCTCGATGATCAGGATTTTGCCAACAAATGTTCCCATGTTCACAGCTTTCCGAACCTGGGCATCTTCCCAGGGCTGAACGTATTCACGGATACGCTTAATTGCCGTTTCGAGATCGGGTACGATCTTTTGACTGCCCACCACCAGAATCACTTTGCCGGCTGTGTTAGCGTAAGGGCCAATCTGACTTGCAGTGGCAGAAGCTGCCACCAGGATGCCATCCTCCGTGATCGCCTGAACACTTCCCAACATGAAATTGGGGGCAGCGGTGAGTTTCCGAATCTCCTGCGCCTGGGTCTTGCGATCCATCTTGAGATACTGGTGGCGCAATGCGTGATATTGATCCGGATCTTGTATTGCATCGAAAATACCAGCATCCTGGAGGGTCTTCGATTTGCCAGAGTGAACTTCAGCTTGTTTGGGCAACCGCTCAAGTACAATTTGTCGAGCTTCCTCACCATTGTTAACGATCAACACTTCGATGTTTCGTTCCCGAATCCGATCGGCCACTCGCTGGAGCGTTGTTTCAGATGCAGGGCTTTCGAAACCTTGTTGAATTTGATCCATATCTTGATATCTCCTTGTACTAATTTATTCTGTTATCAAATTGGCAATACTAGTGCGATCAACGTCAATACAATAGCAGCCAGCAAAGCCTTGATATTCACTCTGCGTGCCTGCCGTTTTACCTGGGCGAGTTCGGCTTCATCTTCAATCTTTTCTATCTTGCCTGTTAAATTGCGCGAACTGCGCGAAGCCAGCCCCACTCAGGTTTTGTCGCGCCATTGAAAGAAGCCTGAAGCGGCTGCAACGAACAGAAAAAACAATGGCAGTCGCCATAGACGATCCACATTCGCTGAAATCATCCAGGCTAGAATGCCCAGAGAGATCACGAACGGAATCACACCACCGATTAATCGTTTCAGCCGTTCGCGCGGGCTAATATTTGCAATACAGACTTCCCCAATTTCATGGTCGTGATCACTTATTTGCATCAATAAACCTCCTGAAAGTCTTTACAACTGGGTAATTACAAATAACTATTCATAAGCCAGCACTTCGTTGATAGTCAGCCGGGCCGCATTTCGGGCTGGCATGATGCTGGCAATAACCGAAAGGATGATGACGACACCCAGCCAAAGCAAGGTGCCAAGTGATGTGAAGCTCAGGGTCATCGCCGAGCCCGTCATAGCTTCCCCGATGATCGTGAGCAGAAAGGAACTGATCGGAAACGACAATACAATTGCCAAAAGCCAGGTGATCAAGCTGATTACCAGCCCTTCAATGATGACCGATTGCATGATGACAATATCCACAGCCCCGATGGTTCTCATGACTCCAATTTCACGAGTCCTTTCCAGCACATTGATGCTCATTGTGCCGGTCAAACCAATACTGCCGACAATCGCGGTTAAGACCGCCATGATCAACAGAAAAGTGACCAGGATGTTGACAGCCATAGCCGCCTTTGCCCGTAAAACAAACCCTGATTGCACGTTTTGGACCAGGAAATCCCTGTCACGCAGATAGGCATCGATGCGTTGGGTCAACGTCTGTTGGGATGCGACATCGTGGGACTCAGTAATGATGCGATATGAGGCGGCCTGGTCGGGCAAATGCATTTTGTCTGCAATAAAATCAAAATTTGCATAAGCCAGGGGGTCGCCAAGCATATTCACAAAGCGGAAGATCCCGACCACTTTCCATGGTTCCGTTTCCCTCCCTGGAATTTTGATCGGCAAACTGTCCCCGGGTTTTAAATTCGGATAATATTTATAAATCGTATCGGACACGACCATTGCATTATTCTCGCTGGGCAGCAGCCAGCGGCCTGCCTCAAAAACCGGGTGAAGCAACTGGGTATCCTGGGGCGGAGCCGCTATGGAGAGTCTGGTGACCAAATTGTCATTTGCGTCCCTGATTTCACCTGCAGCGCCTCCCCACCCTTCCACACCTTTTACACCCGGTATTGCAAGCAGGGCCTGTTCAACCTTGCCGACGCGGTAGGGCTGGCGAAAGGTCACGGTCACATCACCCATAAAGTGCTGCATTAATTGGTCCATCATGCTGCTCATTGAATCTCGTACATTAAATACTGCTATAAAAACAGCTCCAGCCACAGTAAGAGTAAAAATGGTCAGGATTAAACGTCCCCGTTTTCGAAAAGTATTTCGAAATGAAAGCAGTATCGGGCGGGAAACCCAGCGAAACCATTTTGGGTTAAGTTTGAAGAAAGCCTTTCCGGGAGTTTGGTTGCTGGGACGAAAGTTACTGATCGCCTGCTGGACCTTGGTTCTGGCACCGCTGTTCACCGGGAAAAAACCGGCGACCAATGGAATAAGGATTGCGATCACCATCTGGGTTGCGACGGCCGCGGGGATGATCCGAAAGCCTTGAAGCACGGCGCCCATCAAATTGGCGATAAACCAGGCAAGGGCATATCCTGCGATAGCACCGAGCGGGACAGCCAAAATCAAAGCAATCACGACATAGGCGATGATCAGGGTTAAGTACATCCCCATAATTTGATAACTGCGTCCTCCAACCAGTTTCATAATGCCGATCTGGCGTAATTGCTGTGCCAACAGGGCAGTGAGTGTATTGATAATGAGTGAGCTGCTCAAAATTGTGATCAGGGCGCCTAACGCACCGAGTACGCCAATCACGGCCAAAATCGTGTTTGTCATCGGGTGCTCACTCGAAAGTTTTTCGTCAATCTGATAGACTTTCCGCCGGCTATTCTTAATTTGATCTTTAACATTGGCAGCGACACTGGCGATGGCTTCACGATTGCTAGTGTCGCCAGTTGTGATGTATAGCTGATTGAAATTGTTGTCCAATCCAAATGATCTCAACGTTTTCATGGTGACAAAAGCATTATTCGTTGAATTGGGGTCGGGTTTGGAGGTGGTCTGATCGGTGATGAGCCCTGCCACCTTAAGGTAATGGTTGGTGCCATCGGGGAGTTCAATTTCAATATTGTCGCCGGTGCGAAAGCCGGTACTGAACATCATATTCTGGCTGACACTCATTTCCCCTTCACCGGGGTATTGAGTGCCTTCAATGGGGACGAGGCGGTTGATATTCCCTGTAAAATCCGAAAGGCCAACCAGCGTCAGGTTTTGCCAATTTTCATTCCCTTTCCTCGCCCGCATCTCGATGATGCGACGCCCTTCTGTTGCCTTCACGCCGGGTATCTTTTCTATGGCATTAACAAGGTCTTTATCAAAGGGATCTGTCCTAACTTCAATATTCGGAGGATTGACCGCTGCATAACTGCGGTTGATGTCTTCCTTCAGAATCACATAAGCGTTGATGATCATGCCAATCGCAAAGACCCCGACGGCAATGGAGGCGACCACCAGGATGGTGCGGGTTTTATCCTCCCAAAGGTCGGTAAATACCTTGCTCCAGCGGGGTTTCAGGAAATTGGGTTTAACCTCCGCGATCATGGATCGGTCTTCCTGTGGCGGTTCTCTGCCAGCCGGGTAGCCGCGACCTCGTGAATGGCATGACGGGTAAGTGGCGAGTCGTCGATGAGTTCATAGAATAACTCTCTGGGCAGGAGCGCCAATTCTACGCCGTGATCCGCAGCCTGGACATGGGCAATTGAATGACCTCCCTGGGTCAGTTCGACTTCACCAAAAAATTGCCCGTGCCCCAAACGCGCCAGCCGCATTTCTTTCCCTTTGTCATTCGTTGCGACGATATCCACTTCACCGGAGACGATCATAAAGAAATGCTCGACCGCTTCTCCCTGTCGGAGAATCGTCGCCCCCGGAGCGATTTTCCGCTTCTGCGCCTGTTTTGTCGCTGCCATCATTTGTGGGTGTGAAAGGAGGGGCAGTGCGCGCGCTATAGTTTGATCAATAATCTCCCCATCGGAAAGGATGACCGTTTGATCTGTTCTTTGTGTAATGGATGGATCATGGGTGACGATCAAAATCGTCTTTCCACGTTTCGCCAAACTCTCAAACAGGTTGAGAACAGTGTCAGCCGCGCGCGAATCGAGATTGCCTGTGGGTTCATCAGCCAGAATAATGGATGGATCGGTTGCCAACCCGCGGGCGATGGCGGCGCTCTGCTGCTGTCCACTTGAAACAGCCGTAGGCAGTTTGTAGGCTTGATCTTCAAGTCCAACCAACTTTAGCAATTCCATAGCCCGCTCCGGGCGTTCATAATAAGGATAAAGATTACAGTAATCCATGGGAAGCATGGTGTTTTCCAATAGTGTCAGGGTTGGCAGGAGTTGGAAAAACTGGAACACAACCCCCATGTTCCGTCCGCGCCACAGGGCGCGTTTGCTTTCACTCATCTTATAGATGTGTTCGTTGCCAATGATCACCTCCCCGGCGGTGGGATGGTCGATGCCTGTGATCATGTTCAGCAGGGTGGATTTTCCACAGCCTGATTTCCCCACGATGGAAATAAACTGTCCGTAGTTCAATTGAAGGTTGATGGATTTCAACGCGACAAATTTTCCTGCCGCGTTTTCATAAACCTTCTCCACATTACGCAAAACGATGGCTGGTTTTTCATCATGGTGTGCCACTGGTGTTGAAATAATTTCGATACGGGATACTGGCGTTTCAATGAAGGCTTGCTTATTTACAGTGGTCGATATTGAGGGTGGATGTTGTTGTTCAATATTTCTGGGTGTTACGACCGTGCTAACCGGCACAGCTCCATTTTCCACTGAGCTGCTGACGACGCCATCAACAATCTGTAACCGGCGGGAAAAACGAGGGGCGAAACTTTCATCATGAGTCACCATGACAATCGTTTTTCCCTGGTCGACCAGCTTTTCGAATATTTGAAAAATGGTTTCCGCGGTGACACTGTCCAGGTTGCCGGTTGGTTCATCCGCAATGATTAGATGCGGGTCGTTGATCAATGCCCGGGCAATGGCGACGCGCTGTTTTTGCCCACCGGATATATGTGCGGGGATTTTGTAGGCATGCTCAACGATTTCAACCAACTCCAACAATTCAAGCGCTCTTTTTTTGCTTATGAGAGGCTGGTAGGTACCTAAAAAATCAGGCGGCAGCATGACATTCTCTACCAGACTGAGGGTGGGCATCAGCTCGAAAGATTGGTAAATAATGCCGAGGTTTTCACCCCGCCACAAGGCGAGTTTATCTTCGTCCAGGGAGTGGATAGGGATAGAGGGAGCTGGTGATTCATTCCCCACCCAATGAAATAGAATATTTCCGGAGGTCAATTCGCCAACCCCGGAAATCATATTGAGTAATGTTGATTTTCCAGCACCTGATTTTCCCGTAATCCCAAGGAATTCACCCTGCTTGATATCGAGGGTGACGTTATTGAGCGCCAAAAATGGAATATCCCCCGTGCTGTATGTTTTAACCACATCCTGCATTTGGATGATGATGTTTTGGTCTTTACCAGTCATAATTGCAATACCTGCTACCAGTATTTAGATATGTCAAAACTTGCAATTTGGGGAATGGTTTAAGTTCCAAATTGAGCCGCGAAAAACTCAATCGCCTTGGACATCAAACGAATTAATGTTTTACTATCCTCTTCACCCAAATGATTGACAAGACCGATCAGTTTTTCTTGGACCTCCGCAATCAGACCTTCAGCCATTTCAGTTCCTTTATCAGTCAACCCAATCAGGACCACACGGCGGTCATTTGGGTCATTCAGACGTTGAATGAAACCAGCCTCTTCCAGTGGGTTGATCAAATGGGTTACACCTGCCGGCGTGATCTGTAACAGGTTGCTTATTTCAGTAACCGTTAAAGCCTTATTATCTTCAGCAATCTTCATCACCAGCATCACCAATAATTCGTATTCGCTCCGCGTCAATTCATCGCAGGAACTTTGTTTCAATTTCGGACGGGGGAATTGTTTCATGAGCTGGAATAAATCTTGTGTCAGATCCAAAGATGTTTTTTCCTTCATGATTGAGAGCGATAGCGGGTTATGTCTATCCCCTATATATGGTAATCGCTTGTCTAGGCTATG
>JBGOXG010000108.1:0-7795 GCA_041479025.1 Anaerolineae bacterium | reverse complement strand
TCAGGATTTTGTCGAGCAGGTAGGCATCGGGCTTGCCTTCGCACATCTTGAGGCCGTCAGCCAGGTTGTCCTTGGTGATGACAGCCGCAAGCGGCAGGACAAAGGACAGGCCATTCGCGCCACCAAGTTTGGTGGTGTCCACCTTCTTGCCCTCCAGCATATTGACGGCGATGCGCAGACCGGTCGGGGAAACGCCCGGGTGGTTGGCCACAGCGATGCTGTCGAAGTCAGGCTTCATGGTCAGGGCTTCCTGCCAGAGTTTCAGGTACTGGCAGCGGCCTTCGCCTACGCCCTGCGGCCACACAGCGGGATTAGCGGCCATGACAGCCTGCAAAGCGCCGATCGCCATGCCATCCTGCGTCCAGTAGCCGGTCAGGGTCGGATAAGCGGAAAGGAAGTTGGACATGACCTGCTGGCCAGTCGCTTCATCCCACTTGCCGGTGTCCTTCGCCAGAACTTTGATGCCGGGATACTGCGCAAAGACCTCATCCACGCCTTCCATACGGGCGACGTTGGCCGGATGTCCGGGGAAGCCTTCGATTTCCACAATTTCGCCCTTGCCACCGAGTTTACCTGCCAGCCAGTTGGCGGAGGTCTTGGCCCAGGCCTTCTGGTCGATACCCACATTGTAGACGCCGGGGACGTTCAGTTCCTGGTCGACCGAGATGACGATGATGCCCTTGCTGACGGCTTCCTGCAAGGTTGCATTCAGACCGTTGACATCACCGGGGTTCACCAGGATGGCATCCACGTTCTTGGCCATCAGGTTCTGGAGTTGCTGGATCTGGCCCGCCACGTCCGTATCGGCGCTTTCAATCACCAGTTCGGCCGTGAGACCTGCGTCCATATATTCTTTGTTCACTTCCTGGAGTTCCGCAATCATCTGCGTGCGGTATTCGCTGCTGATGAAGGGATTGGATATACCAATCGTGAACTTCTTGGGTTCCTCAGGAGCCTTGGTCGGCTCGGGGGCTTTGGTTGCTTCGGGGGCTGTCGTTGTAGCCGGAGTACCGCAGCCTGCCAGCAGCATCGAGAGGACGGTGACCAATGTCACCAGGAACATTACTGACTTCTTAGACATGTTATTCTTCTCCTACGAATGTGAATTTGGATGGATGGTTCAGGTATAAGGCAGTCGAACTCTTGGGCTTATTTGCACCTCCTGTGATGAAATTGGATACAAACAGGTTCTAGACAGTTCCGAATGGATAATCTTCCACGACGAATAAATATTCGCGTGCCAGCGCAACTGCCCCGGTCACGCCCGCTTCCGGACCCATGCGGGAAAAATTAATCGATAAGTGCGTTGTTGCCAGTGGCAGAGAGCGCCGCAGCACTGCCCGTCGGATGGAAACGAGCAAATGGTTCCCAAAATTGGTGATTCCACCACCGACAAAGATATGGCTGGGGTTGAAAAAATTCACCAGACTGGCCAGCACATCGCCAATCATCTGCCCGCTGGCGCGGATAATTTCCAGCGCGGCCTGGTCGCCTTCGCGGCAGGCGGCATTGACATCCTCCGGGCACAGGACACCGCCGTTGGCGTCCATCATCTGGCGCAGCAGCGGGCTGGAACCATTTTTCGCAGCCAGCATGGCCTTTTCAGTGATGGCCGGGCCAGCCGCCATCGCCTCGAGACAGCCGGTATTGCCGCAGCGGCAGATGGGACCTTGTTTATCCACGCAAATGTGACCGATATCGCCCGCACAGCCAATGCTGCCGCGATGTATTTTTCCGTTGGAAACAATCCCGGAACCAATCCCGGTGCCGATTTTGATAAAAATAAAGTGGTCAACCTCGATTCCGTCGCCCGCGCGTTGCTCGCCCAGCGCCATAATGTTGACATCGTTATCGACAACCACATACGCTGCCGGGAAGGTGTGCTGGAAAAAGTCGCGGATGAGAAAATTCTCCCAATCGGGCATCAGCGGCGGGGCGACCAAGACTCCACGAGCAAAATCGACGGGGCCGGGCACACCCACACCAATCCCCAATATCTGGTCGGGGCGGCATCCCTGGGCGGTCGCTATATCCAGAATCAGCTCACTACACCGGTTGAGAAAAACATCTGGCGGTTGGCGCACATCTGCCAGCTCGGAACGCCGCTGGAGCACCTTGCCGCCAACATCTGCGAGCACTACATCAATGCTGGTTGCGCCAATATCCAGCCCGACGAGATAGCCCAACTGGTCGTTAATACGCAAAAGGCGAGGCTTGCGTCCACCCTGCGACACACCCTCGCCTACATCTACAAGGTAGCCCTTGCCCACCAGGCTGCGGACTTCTTGCGATGTCTTGGCTTTTGACCATCCGGTTATATTGGAAATTTCAGCGCGGGAAATTTTCCCCTGCCTGCGCAGGGCGCGAATGACCTCAGCCTCGGCTCCGTTCATCAAAATAGGGGCATGCAAAGGTCGTGCTTGCTTTGCGTCGGACTTCTCCGGATGAGCCATTCAATGACATCCTCGAATATTATTGTACAAAATTACACAAGCACTAATACCTATGTTATAGCAAAAGGTCTTCGTTAAATCAATAGCCTAGTTCGAATAAAAAATTAATAACTTCGATCATTTTATAAACAAAGTTATTAATTGCAATCATCAACCGGGTATCAACACCGATGAATACGATTTTGATTGATCAACTAAGATTTATCTGCGTTCATCTCCGGTGAATAAAGATCATTTCTCTAAGTCTTGCTACTCCTTGATCACCTGCGAAATCTGCCCGGTTATCTTGTCTTTTAGAATAATCTTGAGATTGCCATTTGGCATTTTCTCCTCTTTGATAAGGAAATGCGCCTCATCATAATTCTTTAGCGCCACTTCCGCCGTGCCCGCCGACCCGCCGCGCCAGGACTGGATTTCAACCGGTTCCCACTTTTTTGTTTCAGCCGCCTTGTAGCAGGCATCGATGATAGCGTTGACGATGTAGCCGTCGTAGAAATCTTCCATAGGCTTCTTGCCAGCATCCATCGAGTTGAACATATCCATGAACATCTCGACATAGCCCAATGAGCCAATTTCATCCCCCACCGGGAACAGCCAGCCAGTATCGCCTTCGGCTTTTTCAGCCACGTAACCGGTCTGTCCCACGCTGGTGAACATCTCAAAGCCGGTACGCAACCAGTGGTTGAGCCAGACCGTGCCCTCCGTCCCGGCGATTTCGTCACGTAAATCCATCCCGCCGCGGAAGGTCCAGCTAACCTCGAACTGTCCAATCGCACCGCTATCATAGCGGACAAGTCCAACAGCGTGATCCTCGACGTCGATTGGATGCACCTGCGTATCAGCCCAGCAGGTCACCTCAAGCGGACGATTGCCCTTCCCAATGAAATTGCGCGCAATTTCGATGCAGTGACAGCCCATATCCACAATCGCGCCGCCGCCCGAAAGCTGCTTGTTCCAGAACCAGTCACTGTGCGGACCGCCATGTGTCTCACGCGAACGCGCCCACAGCACCTTGCCCAGCGCACCCTTCTGTGCTGAGGCCAGCGCCTTCAGCGTCTTGGGCGTATACACCAGATCCTCGAGATAACCATGGAACACTCCGGCCTTTTCGACCGCTTCGAGCATTTCCAGCGCATCGGAGCCGTTCGTTGCCAGCGGTTTGGTACATAAAACCGCCTTTCCGGCTTCAGCAGCCAGCAAGACGGCTTTTTTGTGCAAATAATTAGGTAGAGCTACAATAACGGTATCCACTTCGATGTCACGGATGGCTTCCGCCATGTCCGCTGTCGAGCGCGGAATGCCAAATTCTTTGGCAAACTTGGCCGCTTCTTCCTGGCTAATTGCGCAGACCACTTTCACTTCATCTTTTCCACGATGCCCAAGCAGACTCATCGTATAGAAGCGACCAATGAGGCCAGCGCCAAGCATGGCAATTTTGTGCATAAACGCCTCCTGAAGAAAGATAGTATCGAATGTTCGGACACTTATATTATAAAGTAACATTTTTTACACGTCGATTCTTGTGAACAACAGAACATTATGGTAAATTTGCACTATTGTATGGACATTGAGTAATTTTCTTCACCCGCCTTTTACCACACCTATAACAATGCTTCCCCGTGAACGTGTACTCGCCGCACTCATCCATCAGGAACCCGACCGTGTACCCACTGCCCTCGGCGGCGGCTCCTATGGCCTGGTTGATGACCTGTATTTGCGCCTGGTCGAATATCTCGACCTCGGCAAACCCATCCCTCCTTTCCGCGCCGGGCACAACATCTCCTACATGGATGACCGCCTGCTGGAGCGCCTCGGTACCGATACGCGCTATTGCTGGCCTGGTCTGCTGCCCAACAGCCCGGTCATCCCCGGCGAGGACGATAACACCTTCTACGACTCCTACGGCCAGGTGTGGAAACGTGCCGTGCCCTATTTCTATACGGGCGAGGGCATTCTCAAAGACGCTGAAAGTATCGATGACATCGAACGTCTCGTCCGCTGGCCCGACCTCTCCGACCCACGCTGGACAGCTGGTCTGGCCGAACGCGGCCGCATCCTGCGCGAAAACACGGATTACTTTGTCGTCATGCGCATGGTCGCTTCGCACGGCTCCTTCCAAACCGCCTGCGATTTGCGTGGTGTCAAAAACTTCCTGATGGACCTAGCCGTGCGCCCTGAATTCGCTCGCGCCTTGCTGGAAAAAATCACCGATTCCATCGATGGATTACTTCGTCTTGCCATGCAAGCCGGGGGAAAGTGGTTCGACATGGTCGAGCTCCCTGGCGACGACTACGCCGGGAACACCAGCACCCTCATCTCCCCGGCCATGTTCCGCAGATTCATCAAACCCTGCCTCGCCCAGCTGATCGATACCATCAAAGAGCACAATCCCGATACCAGCGTCATGCTCCACAGCGATGGAGCCATCAGCAAACTACTCCCAGACATCATCACCATCGGCGTTGACGTGATTCACCCGTTGGAACCGCTCCCTGCCACTGACATCCCGGCCGTCAAAGCCAGCTTTGGCGACAAAGTCACCTTCCTCGGCGGCATCGACATCTCGCACGCCATGCCCGGCACCCGCGAGGACGTCATCGCCGAGGCCAAAAGCCGCATCGCGCAACTCGCTCCCGGCGGCGGGTACATCCTGGCTCCCTCCAACCACCTCCAGGCTGATGTCTCGCCGGAGAACATAGTCACGCTCTTTGAAACGGCTCAAAATTTTGGGAAATACCCCATTCAGATATAGCCTATGCCAACAGATGTTCAAACCGCCCTGCCTTAATCGACAGTCGACCCGCCAGTCCTGTCCCGCTCTACCACCAAATTTATCTCGACCTGTGTCAGATGATTCCGCTCGGAATCATCCCGCCCGGCGGCGAAGGCTTTTATTCCAGCCCGCATTAAGCCAGTCTGCATGCCTGGCCAAGTCTTGTAACCGCGCACGGTGCGGGCGCGCATTTTCATGCGTCCGATCACTTGCTCAGTGCCAATATTAGTCCTGGGGATGGCTGGACAGGCGCAGAAAGCACAGAAGCTTGCCCAAGTCTCACTCAGCCGGATGAGCAGGTCCCGCAACTGGTCAATTGGAGTTAGATGGTTGGTACCTTTCCCCTGCGAACTGCCACTCGTTTCCACAAAGCATACAGTCGCCGGTCACCTTCCGGCGGCAAGTCATCCATCAGTTCTCTGATCTCCTTCAGCACCCACAACCATTCTTGGGGAGCGTATTCTGCAGTTCCTTGAGTGCTCTTCCCCCCCAACGGCGCACGTGGAACTGGCAGATCTGGTGCTCCAGGTTCAGCCTCTTAGCCACCACCTTGTACATCATCAGATTATCCGTCACGATGATGCTAACCCCCAATCTTTGTACCAGTGGTTCCAGCCAGCGCCGCACCGCTTGGGGATCGTGTTCGTCCACATAGCCAACTGCCACCGGCTGTCCTTCCCCAAGGTCGACTGCCACCAGCACCGGGCGCTTCTCCCCCAGAGATGCGGAAGGTCTGGGCCGAGCTGGTGCCTGTGGGAACGGTTATAGGTTCAAGGTTTAGGCAGAGAGTTTTCGCGGATGTTTTACACCAAGAGTAACGCTGTTTGTGCGTGAGAACAACCGCTCCCCAATTCTGAGCGTTGCCATTCGGCATCAGTTTAATGAAAAGTGCATGTCAGGGATGGTCAACCGTCAACCGTGTTAGGTCAGGCAACTCGTTGGCGTTGAAGCCATTCACTACAACGGTATCCCATTTGAGGGACGCTAGTTCAGCGCGCCTGTATACTCCGAATTGTTTAATATGGAATTTCATGGAAGAAGATTACGCAAGGAAAAGGGCGTCTCCTGGTCGTGTAACAAAGGGGGAAGTACGTTGGGTTTGTTCTAACGAGATTTGTTTTGGCTGGGGGCAGGAGCAAGTCTCGCACTGATTAATGGGAATAGATACTTTTATTAATGTTCAAGTCCAGCCAATTTTATAGATCCTTTCCATCTAGTTGAGGCCGGGGTGCGGAAAAACCTGCGTACCCGCTTGTCCTCATAATAGTTAGAAAACCTTGTCGTGTCTTGAGGACTGCGTACACCGAAGTTTGGATAGGGCAGGTTGTCAAGCTCCATCCAAGGATGAAGCACAAGCGCTACATTCTCAGGAATGTCAGCCAGGTGAGGCGCGATAGACACAATCGTCCATGGGAGTCCCAAGACCGCAAAGATGATGGGAAGCCCACATATCCTCGCATATCGTTTAGCCCGATTGAACCGGTACTTATATTTCATTTGGATCTGATCGTGACTGTGTTTGCCAGTCTCTACTTCCAACCAGAAAAGGACCTCGTGTCCGTCGTAGGTCCCCCAAGCGATCGAATCAGGATAGATTCCCCCTAAATTGACTTCTGACCATGATTCCCAAATCTGAACGTTTGTTCCCCAAGATGTTTTCAGAGTTCTCGCCCACAAACGAGAGACGCGACGATGACGCCAGCCGGTGAATTTTTGCTCGCTGCAGACCGCTTTTGTGGAAAAGTCGGGCATCGTTTTCCAGGATCGGTAAACCTCCTGGACCCCTTTCCGCGTTATTTCCCAAGCATCATATTTCCCGTTCTTTTTCCGCTTAATCAAATCTTTCCGGGTAAGATGTCTAGCGAGGTGACGAGTGTGTTCCGGGGAGTAGCCTGAAAGTGAGCTTAATTCGATCGCAGCCGCCACACGTGTCCTGGCTAGGGACTGCAGGATTCGGAGTTCACCCGGCTTAAGGGAATAGCGGAGGGGGGTCTGTCCCATGAGAAACCTTGGAGGGAAAGCCAGAGCATTATACGTATATATCTGACTATGAAAGTCTTCCCGCCGAGGTTTTGCCCCTGTTGGCAGGATGGCAACGCACTCCCAGGTGTCGTAAAAAAACCTTTTGAGCTCTTTCAGATACCACTGACCGGGGGAGTCGACGGAGATCCAGAAATGAGGCAGGAGGGCATGTTTCCTGACCCCTTGAATGATCCTGCGGATGATCTTGAACTGCGCGAGGGGCGGCAATCCAATCTTGGCGGACACGTCAATCCTATAGGTTTCTGCATAGCCATCTTCATGGTAAAGTGGACACCAAGTCACCGGGATGGGAAAGTCTTTTCTCAAGAATTTCTCCTGGATTGATATATGATCCTCGATTCACGAGGTCGAATGGATCGGTCCATTCTCCTCAATGGGAAGATCCCTTTCGCTCTCTTCGGACAAGCTGCGATAGACCGTTGGGCTGATACTGCCGTCCATTGTATAACAGCAAAATCGGAATCCACACTGCAGGCATTGACCACAGTTATTGATCGCTGCCATCGGCAGATAGTCCGCCTTCCGG
>JBGOXG010000062.1:0-11599 GCA_041479025.1 Anaerolineae bacterium | reverse complement strand
CCGCCAGGAAGAAAGCGGAAACGCGGCCGGTCATCGTCAGCTTGAAAAAAATGAAGCTGCGGTACGATGACCTGGTGGAGCAGATCAAGGGCCTTGAGAAAGAACGCGATGAGGTGTCCAAAAAATTTCAGGAGACCGTGGGAGATAAAGTGGTTAACTCCTACTACCACCGCGTCCCCGGTGAAGCCGATGTCGAAGAAATGAAAAACAAGGTCGTGGGTGAAATGTTGGCCGATGACCCCGGTCTCGGCCCGAAGCTCAAGGAGCTCGACGAGCTGGACGCACAGATCAGCGACCTGCTGATCCTGGCCCTGACCACGACCAGGCTGCGCACCGTCGTGAACCTGTTCAACGACCGCCTGGGCGCCAGCGTTACCGATGTCGAGCGACAGATCCTCGGCATTGCAAAGGACGATGGGTAGACCGGATTCCAATGAGTATCAACCTCGGAGATAGAAATGTTTTCCTCAAATCACATTGGGGTGTCCAATCATACCACGCGCATGTATCCTCATAATGTTATAATGCAACTACATCAAGGAGTTGTGTTATGAATGAGATGAGAGTTGGCATACGTGAGTTAAAAAGCAAGTTGAGTGAGTACATGCGTCGGGTCAAATCCGGCCAGACGATTGTAGTCACCGAGCATGGCAAACCCATCGGTCAGATTGTGCCAGTCAAAGCCTCCCTGGAAGAGCGGCTGCATGCAATGGTGGCTGCCGGCCTTGCTGAGTGGGATGGGCAGAAATTAAAGCCTTACAAGCCGGTGGCCATTAACCACGGGAAACGACAAGTCTCTGACCTGGTAATCGAGGACCGCCAATGATCCTGTATCTGGATTCAAGCACGCTGGTAAAACGATATATCCGGGAGGCCGGCACGGACGAAGTGAGCGCTTTAGTCGAAAATTCCGTATCGGTCGGATCTTCTTCCCTGACCAGAGTGGAAATGGCAGCAGCGTTAGAGAAAACTGTTCGTCAGGGATGGATCAAGAGGAAGGCTGCCTTGCGGGCCTGGCAGGATTTTCTTGGCCACTGGTCCTCTTTTACTCGCTTGAACACATCCTCTGGCACAATTGAACGCGCCTCTACCCTGGCCTGGGAATACAGTTTGCGTGGTTATGATGCCATGCATCTCGCCAGTGCGCTTCTTTGGCAGGAAACGCTGGATACCCAGATAACTATGGCAACGTTCGATCGGGATCTTTGGCAAGCCAGTAAAAAGGCCGGTCTGGCGGTGTGGCCGGAAAATTTAATCTCCTGAAAGTTCTCACCATGATCTTTTTGTCCACGAGGCGGGTCTTCACCTGCCTCGTTTGATTTCCAGGTGACAGGGTCTCAATGTGGCTGGGCTTCCGGCAACATCTTGCTGAGTAAGACGTTCACTTCGATGTGATGGGAGGCAAATAATTATCCATAGCAGTAAACTATTTGTGTTTTGATCCTCCACACCGTTATATGCACCCGCCGTGTGGCAAAATCTTTTCGACAACTTTCGGTAATCCAATTTGACCGAGCAGAGACGCCTCTGCCCGGTCTATTCAATCTCAAGGAGATACTTCCATGTCTATAACCTTATCCCGTGCGAACCTGTACGAAGCATTGATCAACGCCGCCCGGGTCAGCGAAAAGAGCGGCACCCTGGCAGCGGCGAAATTCGCCCGCATCGAGGCCAAGGCCGCTGAGCGCACCGTGATGGTCACCACCTTCAACGGCCAGACAGCCATCGAGTCCGTACTGGCCGGTGATGTGGCCGACGATATGCTGTTCTATGTGGATGTCCAGACCCTGCTGAAACTGGTCACGGCCATGCCGGAGGGCGCAATCACCCTGGCGTTGAAGAAAAACGGCCTGACCATGACCACCGGCGACGGCAAGCACAAGAACGACCTGAAGACCGGCGGCTCCGATATTGAGATCCCGGTCATTGCCGGGTCCTCCATGACCGAGATGGCCAGGATCTCCGGCATCGAGCTCCGCCGCCTGGCGCGGGCCGTGAAATTCGCATCGACAGACGAAGCCAGGCCCAGCTTGATGACCGTGCACGTGGCTTTCAACAAGCCGGGGGATAACGTCATCGCCGTTGCGAGCGCAACCGATGGGTTCGCGGCGATCCAGGCCCTCGCGCCGGTGGTCTCCTGCGCGAAGACGGCTGTCCAGAAAGCCATCACCTTCCCCGCCTCGTTCGTTGCCCTGATGCTGGACACCGTCCGGCCGGACGACCTGGTGACGATCCACCGGAGCGGTGAGAACCGCTTTATTGTCGCGGTGACAAACGAAAAGACCGGCAAGAACCTGGCGCTGGCCTCGACCGAGTCGGCGGCCGTTCCTCCCATGGACAGCATTGCCAAAATGATCAAGTCCACCAAGGAGGAGGCCGATGTAAACATCGAAGCCGGGACCTCTGCCCTGGAAAACGCCATCGACATCATCGGAGCCTACACCGGCGGCAGCAATGACCTGGTCTACCTGTTCCTGGCCGTCAACGACGGCACGATCCGCTACGCGAGCAACCCGACCGATAACGGTCAGTGCCGCGCCATCCTGGACGGGACCGCCAGCGGGCCGAAAGCCTCCCGCTGGTTCAACCCCGGCATGGTCCGCAAGGCGGTCAGCCTGATGCCCGAAAGGACCAGGGCCGCCATGCCCTCGAAGCCGAACACGCCGATCCTGTTCATGGGCGACAACGTCCGGGTGATGCTGGCTCCGGTGAACAACGCGGTCCTCAAGGAAGTCGATTTCGAAGAAGCGGCCGCCGTTGAACTGCCGCTGACTCAGGAGGCCGTCGCCGAGGTTGTAGCAGCCTGAATGTACCGCCCTGCCTTGGGGATATCTCTGTCCCACGGGTTTATTCATGGCTGGGTATTCCCGATAAGGAGGTCAATGTGAACGATTTGTTTGCCACTGTGGATTCTTCTCCCAAAGAGGAAACCCTTGAAGCGTCACAACCCGAAACCGAGGCTGAAGAAGACGGCGATGAGAGCCAGGTGCCAGCCGTGATCCCCGCTGAACAGGACTCCGAGGAAGTGATCGAAGACTCTGACGAGGCTGCGGAGAGCGAAGAGACACCGGATGCCGATCAGGCTGTGGAGAAAAAACAGGAAGCCCAGAAGCAGGTCAACGTCGTCGAGGAGGACCCTTACGAATTCGACCAATGCCTGATCACCGTCGCCATGGCGCTGATGCCGGACGACGGAAGCCCGGACGGCCGCAAGGTCATGCTGGGCGTTCGCAATCACCAGGATGAGCCCCTCCTGACCACGTGCCGGCTGAGTGACCTGATGCCCCTGCCCGACCCGGTCCAGCAGCTGATTGAACAGTTGAAAGAACAACTGCCGGCGCGCTCTGAAAAGGCGGTGGAGCGCAAGAAAGCAGCCGAGGAAAAGAAGAAGGCGGCCAGTGCTCCCAGGACCAAAGTGGCTCCCGCAGCAAAGTCGAAGAAGGCTGAAGGGTCCAGGACGGCTGCCATGAATCTCTTCGATATGTTCGACCAGCGATCCCAAGAGGAGGTGCAACGTGGCTGATAAAAAATACATGCTCAAGGTCGAGGGGCAGGAGATCGCTGTCCCCGAGCAGGTCGGCGCGCTGGAGGATGCCGACCTGAAACGTGCCCTGACTCCCATGTTCCCCGGCGCGGCCAACTCGAAGATCGAGCGGGCAGAGAAGGATGGGACCGTAACCATCACGGTCATCAAGCTGGCCGGTTCGAAGGGCAACGGCCGCCGCTCAGGGAATACACCACTTGGCTTTTAATCCCATTGTGCCGTATAATCAATATATCTAGTCAGACTAGTCTATTATGGAGGTAGCTATGAACAACATCTGGCAACTTCAGGATGCAAAAAGCAAGTTTAGCGAAGTGGTTGACCGTACGCTCACTCAAGGCGTGCAAATCGTCACTCGGCGGGGAAAGAAGGCTGTGGTTGTAATGCCCTTTGAAGAATACGAACGCCTGACCCGCCAGGCTGGCAGTCTCGCTCAATTCCTGTTGGCTTCACCCCTGTCTGGTTCGGAATTAACAATCGAACGCGACAAGAGCCTGCCTCGTAACATCGAGATCGAGCCATGAACTATCTTCTCGACACCTGTGTTCTCTCCGAATTCACTCGCCGCCGACCGGAGAAGAAAGTTATTCACTGGATGGAGAGTATCGATGAAGAAAAGCTCTTCATCAGCGTTATCACAATTGGCGAAATCCAGCGTGGTATTGAACGCTTGCCTGAATCTCACCGCAAGACCGAACTATTGGTCTGGATGAACAACGGGTTAGTCAAGCGCTTTGAGCAACGAGTTATTCCTTTAGATATGCCGGCAATGTTCCTGTGGGGGTCTCTGACCGCACGCATGGAGAGTACGGGGCAGCCGATGGCGGTGATGGATTCGTTTATCGCTGCAACCGCGCTTCAAAACAACCTCATTATTGCCACTCGAAATGTAACCGACTTTCTCCCTTGTGGAGTACAGGTGATTAATCCGTGGGAGTGAAGATACTAAATATTTCGTGTTTTCCATAGGCGGTAGTGGTCGTCGTTCGAGCAAGAGATGGGCGGCAAAGATGAACAATATCTGGCAACTTCAGGATGCAAAAAGCAAGTTTAGCGAAGTGGTTGACCGTACGCTCACTCAAGGCGTGCTAATCGTCACTCGGCGGGGAAAGAAGGCTGTGGTTGTAATTCCCTTTGAAGAATACGAACGCCTGACCGCCAGGCTGGCAGTCTCGCACAATTCCTGTTGGCTTCACCCCTGTCTGGTTCGAAATTAACCATCGAACGCGGCAAGAGCCAGCTCGTCCCATCGAGATTGAGCCATGTACTATTGTAATAGACGGGATTACTATTGTATAATGTTACGTAACAAGGTTATGTAACGAAAGGAGGCGATATGCGTAAAGTCACTCGGGTCACGGTGGCCCTTCCCCGTGATTTATGGGAGTCTGTGAAGCGGGCTGTTCCCGCCGGTAAGCGTTCCGGCCTGGTGGCAGAAGCACTTGAAAGCGAGCTGCGTCGACGCCAGCGACTGCAGCAGGTGGGGCAACTGCGCCAGTTTCAAAAAAGCATGCTGAAAAAATACGGCGAGCTGCCTGCGAGCGCCGCGGATATAGAGCAGATGCGCAGTGAACACGACGATGGATGAGACCGTCTGCGTTGATGCCAGCTTGATCGTAGCCCTGCTCATGCCCGAACGCTACACATCACAGTCCACCCACCTGTGGGAAGCATGGGTCAGCCAGGATATCCAGATTGTCTCGCCCTCTTTACTGGGGTACGAGGTCACCTCTGCGTTATATCGCAAGATGTTCCAGGGGATGATCACGCCGGAAGATGGCCAATCTGCTTTGCAGCAGTTCGTCGCATTGGACATTAAAATGCTGACCCTCCCGGAACTGCATTTTTCAGCGACAGAATTAGCCCGGCAATTCAACCGGCCCAATACTTACGATGCGCACTATCTCGCGCTGTCAAAGCATCTTGCCTCAGCCCTGTGGACGGCCGATGAGCGGCTCTATAACACGGTCAGGGACAAATTCTCTTTTGTTCGTTGGGTTGAAGAAAATCCAGAATGAGATTAAGTAGGAGGCATCCTCGGACAAGTGGCGTGGGCGTTCATGGCTCAAGAAGCTGCCAGGCTTTACCCCAGCATAGTGCCACAGCTTGCAATAACGCATGGATATTGATATAATGCGAATTAGATAAATTACGAATTCACGAATATCATAACAATTAAAGGAGGCCTCCTATGTCCAGTACAGTACTCCAGATCCGTGATAACGGCCAGATTACCCTACCCACTTCTATCCGCCGCAAGACCAACCTGAAATCAGGAGACCTGTTGGAAGTGAACATCGAGTCTGATGGATCCATCCGTCTGACTCCCCAAATGGCGATTGATCGCTCCCAGGCTTACTTCTGGACCAAGCGTTGGCAGGAAGGCGAAAGTCAGGCCGAGGAGGATATTCGCTCTGGGCGCGTGAAGAAATTCGACAACGTGGATGATCTGATTGCCGACTTGGAATCCGGCAAATGATCTTCATCCGCTCCGAACGTTTCAAGCGAGCTTTTCAGGCTCTGCCAAAAGAGGTCCGGAAAAAAGTGGTGCGTGCTTTGCGCTTGATGGCCGAGAATATGTTCCACCCTTCCTTGGTGGCGAAAAAGGTGCAGGGCTATACAGGCGTGTGGGAGGCGCGTGTAGATATTAAATATCGTCTGACCTTTCAGGTCGAGCAGAAAGACGGCGAGACTTTCTGTATCTTACGAAATGTCGACAACCACGATGAGTGTCTGAAGAATCCCTAGAGTCAAGAGAGCGAAGACGGATTTTGTTCTGACTACTCCCCACGCATCAATGCGGGGGGTTCCGGTTAGGCGGCCAGCTCTCTTCTCACAGCAAACGAGTTGCCATGACAAGCCTCACTGACACCAAACCCGGACTGCGCGGGCGACCGGCTGTTGAACGAGAAATTCGCAAAGGACGTCCTGGTGGGATTTGCGGACCCGGATGCGGTAGAGATCAAGAACATCTACCGCCAGAACTTCTGCAGAGCCGAGGTGGGCTTCAACAAAGCAGTTGCCCTGGCTGTCCGTTATGGAACCGTCTGGGGCGTAAACATCAACGCCTTCCCGCAAAAATTCTCTTATGACATGATCGATGCCCCCCACTATGATGACTTGGTCGTTTTGATCGGCTGTGTGGATAATCCTGCCGCGCGGCGGGACATGCAGGGTGCTGTCCGCCGCATTCGCAGCACGGTTTTCTGGCTGGACTGCGGCAACGTGAAGGAGTCCGGCCAGGTCCTGATCGGGCGCAACGGCCCCGGCGAAAAAGTTAAAACCTTTCCCTTCCCCGACAGGTGCGCCTGGATCCCCCTCCCCTCCCGACAGCACAGGGAGCTGGTCGGGAAAAAGACCGGCGGCGATGAACCTGAAAGCGCGCCCGCCGAGGCCGCCGGCCTGTCCTGCGCCGAGATCGCCATGCTCGACGAACAAGGGCTGACGATCAATCAGGCCATTGCCTCGGTCGCGGCAGATTACCTGGTGCGGCTGCTGCTGACGCAGACGTTGGATAAGTTCCAGACCTATATTGATCTCAACAGCGGCAGTATGAAAAGCACCTATATCACGACGGCCAATGTGCGCAGATGGAAACGATGAAAACGGCCGAGGATCTGGCAAGGGAATAAAACGGTATGGCAAATGGACAGTATGCCATATTTCGACTACACGAAGCACTGTCCTGATGGGCTGTCAACCAGCCCAGAGCGCGAGTCGTCCGCCCGGCGCATTCAAGAAGAGATCCCCGCATAGTTATCTCGACCCAACTGCTCTTGCAGCCACCGGCCACCACACCCCTCGCGTAGCGGAGTGTGCCATTCAAATGGGCATTTCTAATTGTCATTGACAGAGACCCGCAGGAAAAGAGCCAGGCAGACATAACGGCTATCGGCCAACGCCAAGAAAACGCTATGAGGTGGTATTCAAAACCAAAAAGGCGCAAAAAAAGTCACAAACCTGCTGTCTTGATATTTGCATCTCATGTTAGGTCCGTTCCAATCAGGCGCTTTCCTTTGCGCTTTGTTGGGCATCTCTAAACTCAGTTAGTATAGTCTGCGATATAATAGTCTAGGCTATAATTTAGGAGGTGACTATGTTTGTCGATCGGCAGGAAGAAATCGCCTTTCTCAATGATTTGCTTACTCGCAAACACCCTGGTCCAGCGCAACTGATCTTGATGTATGGCCGGCGCCGAGTGGGGAAATCGGAACTGCTCTTGCACTGGGCAGCGCAGAGCGGCCTTGAATTTACGTATTGGGAAGCCGTCAAGGAAACCGCTACCCAACAACGCACCCGCTTGTATAGTAAGTTGCTCAATGTCCCATACTTGTCTGCTCCGACCTATCGCTCCTGGCCTGAACTCTGGGACGCCGCTGCCCCTCAACTGCAAGGGAAGCGCAGGATATTAATCCTGGACGAATTACCCTACATGTCGGATGCCGATTCTGCCATGCTCTCTTCCCTCCAATATGCCTGGGATCAGCACTTCCAGAAATCTAAAATCGCCATGGTGTTATGCGGTTCGCATGTACATGTGATGGAAACTCTGCTTTCTCGACAGTCGCCGCTCTTTGGGCGGATGACTGCTCAGTGGCACCTCGAACCGCTGCCCTTTTCCAGCCTGGCAGAATTCTTTCCGAAATGGGATGCCGACGAGCGTGTTGCCGCATACGCCGTCGTCGGTGGGATTCCTGCATATATTAGCTGGTTGGATCCGGAACAGGATCTGATCGGCAATATCCGTCGGGTGATATTGAAGCCCGGCAACATGTTCTTGGCCGAGCCGGCTTTCTTGTTGTACGATGAGGTCAAAGAACCAAACAGTTATCTTGCCATCTTGAAAGCGATTGGCAGTGGGGCGCACACGCTATCGGAGATCGGCCATCGGGCTTTCATCCCCAGCACGAGTGTGAACTTCTACCTGAATACATTGCAGGAGCTAGGTATAGTGGAACGACGTTTGCCGGTGACACAACCAAAGGATCAGCGCTCTCGCTCTCGCAGTGGTCGTTATCACCTGTGCGATCCGTATTTCCGGTTCTACTTCTATTTTCTCGAACCCCTGCTATCTGACTCTCCCTTCGACGCGGATCGGGCAATCGAGGCTGTCCGGAAAAATCTACGGGCTTTTGTCGGGGGCACCGCCTTTGAAGACCTCGCCAGGCAATGGGTGAGGGTACGGGGTAAGGCCGGCGAGTTGTCTTTTACCCCAGAGGCGGTTGGAAGCCATTGGAGCCGCCGTGTACAAGTGGATGTGGTAGCAATCAATTGGCAGACGCGTGACATCCTGTTGGGGGAGTGCAAGTCGGGTGCCGATCGCGTTGACCGGCAGGTCGTGCGCGACTTGGTGGATGGCAAAACGCCCCTCGTGCTGCACGATCTGCCCGATGCAGGCAAGGGCTGGAAAGTACATTATGCGCTGTTTGCCCGAAGCGGCTTCACGCCTGCCGCGAAAACTGAAATGCAGCAAAAGGCCGGCCTGTTGGTGGATTTGAAGGCTTTGGATAATGCTCTGCGAGGAGCCTGAGACCAGGCCTTAATACTGCATCGGAAAATAGCAAGCGGATATAGTAGTTCTTCGTGCACACAGGGACGCGCTTCACGGCGCGTCCCTGTGTGTATTTGTCATCCCCCCTCCCCCGCCCCGACTCAGGCGGGGATTTCATAATCCTATTTCTGGAGGTGAAAAATGGCAAAGAATCTCAAGTCCCTCGCCCCGGATGGGGCATACAGTGATGACCTGGTGGACAGATCGTTTGAGAATGAGCGGGTAAAGGAAGAGATCGATGCCATCACCCAGGCGCAGCAAAGAGCGGCGGATTGCCTGATGCGCCTGCTACTGACTCAAAGCCTGGACAGGTTCCAAATCTACCTTGACCTGAACAGCGGCAGTATGCAGAGCACCTATATCACGCCCAAAAACGTAGGGAGATGGAAGAGGAGATGAACATGGCTGAAGCGATTGAAGTGGAAGGTGATTTCCTTATAACCCCCCTGAGAGGAAGGGCGATCTTGACGATTTTCTGATTGTCAGATATACTGATTTTCAGAAGAAAGGATTTCCTATGGAAAAAACAATCAACCTGCAAATCTCCCAACGCGGCGTCATCACCCTGCCAAAGGCGCTGCGCCAGGCCTACGGACTCAAAACAGGCGATGTGGTGACCCTGATCGATCTGGGGAATGCCTTCGTCATCAGCCCGCGCCGTTCCGAGGTGGACGCGCTTACGGATGAGATCAACAGGGCATTAAGCGAGCGCGGTGAGACGCTGGAAGGCATGCTCAAAACCCTCAGGGAACAGCGTGAAAGTTATGACACAAAAGCCTGAACTGTTCCTGGATACCAGCGCCCTGTTTGCGGGACTGTGGTCCGAGAGCGGCGGAGCCCGGCAGCTGCTCAAGCTGGGCGAACTTGAGCTGATTGGAATCCAGGTCAGCCCCCAGGTCCTGAAGGAAATTGAAGCCGTTCTGCGCGCGAAGGCGCCGCAGACGCTGGGATCACTGGCTCTCCTGATGGACCGGGCTCAGATCAGGATTGCCCCTTCTGCCACGCGGAAAATGCTAAAACGAGCAAACGCTCTGGTCCAGCATTCCGGGGATGCCCGGGTGATTGCGGATGCCTGGGCGGCGGAGGTGGGTTTCTTTGCCACACTGGACAAGCAGCATTTTCTTGAGAACACGGTTTTACGCCAGACTCTGCCGTTCCCGCTCGGAACACCCGGGGATGCCCTGGCCTGGACGCGGGATCAACTGCTTCCAGGCGAATAACACAATTCTTCCTTACCAGCCGGCAGTCTTCTCAAACTGCCGGCTTTTTATTTATCCGCCGCTCATCAAGCTGACCACGCGTTGAAACAATTGAATCATTGCGGCACGGAAGCCTTCGATGGCTTTGCGTTGACACTCGTTGCTGGTGGAAATCAACGCACCAAAAAAGTACAGCTATTTGCCTTAATTCAATTCCATGGGTGGAACAAAACACGTTCCCCCTCCCTGCCCCCGCCCCGATCGAGGCGGGGGTTTTGTTTTCTAATTCATCAGGAGGTCACGCATGAAAGAAAAATTCAAACGACTTGCCGCCGACGGCCTGTACGGCGACCCCATCTGCGGATACAGCGACCACGGACAGGTCCTGAAAGAGCAGTTCCTGCGCGATGCCCGGGCGCTGCTCAAACAGGCCGGAAAGATCCTCGCCCGGATTGGGTGGACGGAATGCGATATCCGTGTCAACCCGGCGGGCCCGGCTGTCTCCGGTGACGTTCACGCCGATTTCTGGAAACCGGACGACCCGCTCAATACCGTCTACTGCACCATCAGCGCCTCGTGTGTCGCTTTTGGGGGACGCAAAGACGGGGTCCTCATCATGGCTCGCAAGGAAAAGCGCGAAGTCTGGAAAGATGGTCGGCACGCACCTTCCAATTCCAAAGTGAGTTACCGCAATGTCTGGATGGGCATAAACCAGTGGATTGATCCTGGCATGAACAGCCAGGAGCTGGCCGATCAGCTGCTCAAGATCGCCGGCCTGCAGGAAGCCGAACGAGCCGGCATGCTTGCCGGCTGCGCCTACCACAGCCGCACGGCCGGGTCCCTGTCCATACCTTCGGCCATTATCCGCAACCGCGAAGAAGCGGACGCTTTGAAAGAAGCCTACATGGCGGTCATTACGGCGGCGCACGCAGATGCCAGCGTCCAAAATGGCGGACAGCCGCCCACCGAGGCGGTGACCGGTTTACATCAGATGACACTCTTCGAGGCGTTCGAGATGCAGGAAGCCTGAGGTGAATATGTATGAATTGGTGGACAGACCGTTCGAGAATGAGCAGTTGAAAGAAGAGATCGATGCCATCACCCAGGCACAGCAAAGAGCAGCGGAAATGGGAGGAGTCCTGGTCACCGAGTTCGACACGCACTTCCTGCCCCGTCTGGAAAATCTCGAGGGGGTCGAACGCAGCTCGTACCGATCAAGAAATGGCAGCGGGTTGATGTACGACTGGGACTGCAAGTTCGGAACCGTCCAGGCGCTCCCCGAAGCCCCCTTCGGAGTCGCGGTGG
>JBGOXG010000162.1:0-5216 GCA_041479025.1 Anaerolineae bacterium | reverse complement strand
CCGATTTCCTGGCGCGGCACACTGACCCAGTATGCCGGTCGTTTGCACCGCTTGAACGCTACCAAGAAGGAGGTGATCATCTACGACTATGTGGATTTTGAGGTGCCTGTTCTGGCCAAAATGCACGCCAGACGAAAAACTGGTTATAAGGCGTTAGGGTACGAGATCGAACTACTAGATAAAAGTAAGCCAGTTCAATTGGCTTTGGAGAATTTATGAACTTGCTTTTACTTTTCCATATACCATTCAGCGCCCCGCCGATAATCGACTATGCAATACTGGCCCCACTTTCATGTCCATCTCGGCGCGCAGGGCGCGGAAACGTTTATAGGCTTCCATGTATTTTTCATACCACTGCTTGAACGCGGCCAGCCGGCCTTCATGCAAGGCAATTTCCCCCAACATAGCGCAATAGTAAGCGCCCGTAGCGTAAGTCTTACGCCCGTTGTCAATATGAGCCTGCATCAAGCGGCGATAAATGCCCTCGACCCGTTCGATGGCGGTATCCCGCGGTATCGCCGGCGACGGGGGTAATGCGTCGCGCAAAAAGCGCTGCGATTCCTTTTCTCCCTGTTCAACTTTAACATAGAGAGCGCGCAAATTGCTTTCCATGTGTTCATCCATGGTCGGGCCCAATGCAACCAACAGGTGCGCCTTAGCAACCAGTTTGCTTTCCTCCATCCCCTGATAACCCGTTAATGGCGCCACCAACGAGTAAGCTTCATCTAATCGACCTTCACTCAGATAGATCTGGCACAGCAGATACCTTTGGCGCTCGCCCATCTGACTCAGCCGGTTAATTGCCTCAGTTGTAAACGCTGAAGCTTTTTCAGCGGAAATTGCGCCAGCCAGCCGCCGTGCCTGGGCATAGGTTTCAAAGCAAGGCGCTTCCTCAAAGGCTGGGCGGTAGAGCTCAAAAGCTTTGGTGGTGTTGCCAGTAGCAGAATAAGCCCGCGCCAGGTAACCGCGCAACGAAAGCGTATCGGGGCTATCCCATGCTTCGCGAAGATAATAGGCCGGGCGTGGTGGGTGAGCCACATCGAGGGCTTCCTGTGCGTAATGGAGCACCGCCTGCCAATCACTGGCAGCCTGCCGGTCAGCCAACAATGGCGTGTAGCAGGCAGGATACATGCGGCGAAAACGCACCCACAAGTTGCGCATATCATCCAACCGCCCGTCTTGTTCATAAAAGCGCAGCAGTAAACGCAACTGAAATGCCAGGCCATAAACAGGTGTTGATAGCCCATTCTGGATGTGTCGGTCTGCCCAGGCTTCCAGATGCGCTTGTAGGGCGGGGCACTCATTCCCCACCAGTTCCAGGAAGTACTCCAGATCGGCCGGATGCTCGTGACCTGCAAGGAAGTATAGCGCCTGGCCAAAAAACGCCTCCTGCGACCGGCTGACCTGCGAAGCGGCAAAATAGCGGCTGACCACCTGACGTTCGTCTTGCTCCAAGAATTCGAGAGTTGTGGGGATCCCCAAGGTTTCGTATGTCTCACTCAACGACAGATCGAGCAGCCTGGCATACGCTTCTGCCGCTACAGCATACTGCCCGGCATTGAAATAGGAGTCGGCCTCATGAAAGAAGCCGCGCAGCGCCTTGATAGCAGCGTGATCACCCGGATCGTAATCCTCATACTCATTGTAATTGTCCTCGCCGTAATACATCGCGGCGTCTTCGTCATAATATTCCCCTTCAGAAACTTCTTCGGCAAAGGATTCCAATTCAGACAGGAAATCATCAGCAGATGGATAACGTAGATCAGTGGTAGCCATGCCGGGAGGGGCTAAATGCTCCCAAAACCGCTGGCGAGTTGGCTCGTCCATCTCCTGCACTAAATCCAGCAACAGAGTCACCAGCTCAGGCTTATTCTTCTTCTCAAGATAGGCGCGGATATGCGTCAGGCGATCAGAGGTGGTTTTTCGGCGATTTGTCATAGTTGCCTGCCTGTTTGTAACTCTGCAGTCAGGCTCTCTTCCTCTTTTTGTAACCGGTCGCGCAGGTCTTTGATCGCCTGATGTTCAGGGCTACCCTGGACAGGATAGTACTCGGGATCATTCAGTACCGAGTCAATGACCTCCACCAAACACTCGATGTCCCAACCCCACAACCCGATGGGCCGTACGCCCTGGTAGTTGGCAATGCGGCGATCCAGTCCAAAGCTTTCAGCCATCATCCAGACAAAGCGCTGGAGTTCATCCAGCTCTAAGCCAGTGATCAGGATGCTGGCTTTACGATCTTTACTGCCGGGTTTAACCATTCGATATTCTCCTGTGATAAACACTCAGCGATTGGCAAACCAGACAGCATAATCATCCGTCAATGTAAAGTTTACCGATCTTTCGTTAGCCGCTTTCAGATCGCAAAGGGGAAAAACATACGAACTACCCCTGGCTTTGATGTTCACCAGCACGCCATAAAGATCTTCCACACCTTCAAAGCTAACGACTTTCACCAAATCGCCAGCTTGCAAAGGGCTGCGTTCCTGGTATTCTGAAACAACCGCATCAAACGGCAGCTTCAGGCGCGCTTCCAGGTATTCCTGCCAGGCCTCGAATGCTTCCAAATCATCATCTTCGTCAACATCCTGCAGCACCTTATGGATACGTTGGCCCTGCTTGCCCAGGTAATCCCAATTGTGCTCTGCTGAGAGCTCTTCAATAACCTCGTCTACATCAGCTTGCGTGTCGCGGGGCTCCGCCTTCTCGACTTCTTCCGGATACAATCCCATGGTCGTCCAATCCAATCCATTTTCCTCGCTGCGGCGGATTGCAGTGGCCGGCATGCGTTTGAGCGAGAGGCTATCCCACTGAAACATGATAGTCACCTGCCCCGGCTGGTAGGTTTCGATCTCTGTAATTCGTCCTTGCCAGCCACTGATATCAAGGCCGTAGTTGGGGTCTTTGACGCGAGGCCTGACCACAACACAATCTCCGCTCTCCAGGTTTGTGACCGGGTTCTGAGAAATGACCTGGATTTTCTTGGGATGACGGATGCGCTTGCTCATGTCACAACGATTGCCTCAAAAATCTATTCTCAACGGCTTTTATTCTTCTGCGTAGTTGATTTGTGCTCTTTGCCCAGGCGGTAAATCTGCCCGATAAAAGCAGCTAGGATAAATTTGTTCTCTTCGTATTGGTCGCCATCCAAATAGCCAAGCTCAAACTGGAGCGCAGCGCCCCATTTCTGGCGTGTGCGCAGCCAATTGTTTGCCGTCTTATCCACATCCTCACGAAAACGGCGAAAACGCTCTGGGGTCATGATCTCGATAATAGCCTGCCGAACAGCCTCAAAAATGCGCTCGCGTATTTCTTCAGATGACTGCGCCTGCGTGAACGGCTCGCCAAACTCTGCTTGAATACGCTGGAAGGGCAGCACCAGCTCTTCTTCGGAGAATAAGCTCAGTTCCACGTCACCATGCCCTAATGCATCCTCGAAAGCCTCGACCATATCCCAGATCTGTTTTTCGGCGCGCTGGCGTAAGCCTGGTTGCGCCTCAAATATCTTTTTCCCAATCTGTTCCAGCTTATCGGGATGCTTGAGGATCGTAAAGATATCAATTTTTTCCTCCCCATCTGCTTTTAGCGCTTCTGCAACAGCATCGAAAACACCTTGGTCTTCTTCATACTCCTGCATGGCTTGCTGCATCGTTCGGTTGTAAATCTCCAGGATCAAACCGCAAAATCCCCAAGGAATGCTCTTCATCCTTAGCGCAGGAATGAGCATCATCACCATTTCCAGTTTCTTGGTATCTTTGCTCGTCATCAACCGATCCATCAGGGTTTGCAGCCTTCGAACCACCTCTTCGCGAAATGCGGGCGTGGCCAACTCTGCAACAATCTCAATCCCCATTTCGTCAGCGACTTCGTGGTATTCATCCGGGCCTTTCTTCTCGGCTGCCGCCAGGCGTTTGTCATATTTTTTCAACCAGCGCTCGGTTATCTGCACTGCTTTCTCGCCACCCAGATACAAGTCCCTGAATTCGGGCTCTTCAGCAAGTTTCGCCGAATCGATCGTGATGCGGATAAGGTTTTGCTTCAGATAATCTGTGCCGCCGTTGGCCATGCGCTGTGCAATGACTTGCGCGGCCGGGGAAAATTCGCGAGATTGCTTTTGAGGGGCTTGCGCAGCCTTTTTTGTTTGACTTTTTTGATGTCGTCTTCGGGGCATATCTATAAAATCCTGGTCAATTAAATGATCCTCGAACATCCTTCACGAAAAGGGTCGTCCTCGTGCCATACAGCTTGCGCCGCTCCTGAGCGCGCTCGATGACATCCCGCAGCTCGGCATTGCCGGCCAACACCGCCGAAAGCGTCTCGAAGTGCGATTTGGTCGTGTTGGCGATCACCTGGGCCGAGGTGATTTTGCCCGTGCCTGGCTGACCCCATAAGATGATGGATGAGACCAGCCAGTCGGCATCAATGGCGTGTGCGCAGTGCGATGCGTTGCATCGCCGCTTGCCCGGGCTGAGGATGTCTTCCTGATCGACGTACTCGTCCAAGTTGCGCGGGTGCAAGCGCGCCGCCAAGATGGCTTCGGATTTCATACACTGTTCGTTGGCATGGGTTAAGAGATCCATGGACAAATTATAATGCTCTGAGAACTCTTAGTGTTATTCAGTTGCAATTAGTTTTGGAGAATTTGTAGAAGTTCACTTCTGGTCTGCCTTTCGTTCTGCCGTGCAAATCCCCCACACCCGTTTCTCTGACAAACCATATCTATGAGCCAGTTCACGCACTGTTACACCCTGTTTGTGCAAGGCGTAAATCTCCTGGTTGCGGCGGTCGAATTCCTGCCGTTTAAACGGATCGAAGCTGCTATTGGCGCTTTTTGCCCGTGGCAGCTTCTTCCATCTCAACGTGATTACTAGAGATATAGAGAGTGCCCCCAAGGGGATACCTTATATACGGATAGTACAAAGGTGAGAGGGGGGTTCAAATCATAGCCTTTGCGTATGAGTGGTGCCTTGAGATTCCCTGACAGAAAGTCTCCTCTCGGGAGCATGGTGTGTGGCTCAGGACCCCGGTGACTACAGGATCGCGATCTTGCCGGTAGTCCCGTCCATCCGGATTCTTTGCCCGTCCTTCAGCCGCAAGGTTGCCTGGTGCACCCCCACAACAGCCGGGATGCCGTATTCGCGCGCCACGACCGAGCCGTGGGTCATCATTCCCCCCACTTCCATTATCAACCCGCCGGCCACCATGAACAGCGGTGT
>JBGOXG010000242.1:0-3184 GCA_041479025.1 Anaerolineae bacterium | reverse complement strand
GTATCCCTACTGCTAGTAGTTTCCCGTCAGGTGAGAAGGCAATCCCATAGGCCGCATCCGGGAAAGAGAGGGTTTGCAGTTCTTGCCCAGTCTTGACATTCCAAATTTTCACTGTTTTATCGTAGGAGCTAGCCGCTAGAGTTTTCCCATCAGGCGAAAAAGCTAGATCGTCTACTCGGCTTGTCAGACCGGTAAGCATGCCAACGGTATATCCGGTTGCTACATCCCTTAACTGGATTGTCGTATCAGTGTCTTTATCAAAAGCAAGGGCAAGCAACCGGCTATCTGGCGAAAAGAGAATGCAGTACTTCACCCAACCGTTGACTGGCCACCGGGCTAATTCTGTCAGCTTATCCATATTTTCACTTGTGATGATGGATGAGGTTGTTGGCATGGGCGTGCCAGGCAAGCTGGGTGTAGAATTAGCTTTATTACAGGCCGTAAGAAAAATACTGCCACTTATTGTTATGGCAAAGACGAAATTAAGAATGCGGTTGTTTGCCCAGCGTGCCATTGACATACTCCTTACATGGATGCGCCCAACGGTTTGCGATATCATCCCCTAAGCGTAGCGGAGTGGGTCATCGCCTGTCCTTGGCGCTCGTCCAAGAGTCCCCGCAGGGGATCGCGGAGTACCCTTTAGAGTACCCGCTGGTGGGCGGGACGAGATAATGCTGATTATACGGTAAATGCTTGGGCACAAAATCAACTCCTTTTGATGGGACGAATCCCACCAGTCGGGCTGTCTCGCCCCGTCCCACAAAGTGGGAACGGGGTGCATGCGGTGTTGAGCCGCTTTTACCGATTGGTATAGTGCTGGTTCATATACTGCTGCCACTGCTTCTCGAATTCGCTCCGGTTGACTCCCAAGATGTCTTCAAGCGAATCGGGCGAGCGGATCAGATGGTTGAGCGCCTCGAGTCCATACTCATTCACGATGAAGTCGACGAGGGCGTAGGTGAACAAGTCAGCGGCTTGAACTGAACTGTCCGACTGCTCCATATCTTGGAAGGTCGGGATCAGCTCAAAGGGAAATCGATGCTGACAGACATATTCGTAAATCCTATGTGGACCGATGTAGATGGTGACGCCTTCATTCATCCACAATGGCTTATTTTTAAGTTGATCTCATTATTGACCAGATGGACAAACTCATGGACAGCGATTAGCACCCTGTCTGAATAGGGGATTTCGGCTCCAGCGGTTGGGTTGCGGGGTGAGACCATTTGGATGCGGTGATTGCCGGAGTAGGCGTAATAGCCTTGCATCATGGGGTTCATGCCCTGCCGATCAAAGGTGTTTTGATCTGGAAAGAGTTCGACTGTGACCTGGGATTGGCACTCGTATTCGAGATCGCGACAGACTTGAGGTGAGTGTGTCTGCAAGGCCTTCGCGACGTCCTGTACCGCCTGCTGATCGCCTTCGCCGCCAAACCCAGTAAAGAAATCGACCTGTTGGACAACGGAGAATGATGGGTTAAGTGCAACCGTTGGGGGCGGAGCCGGTTGAGTGAGGGTGCAGGCGGATAGGGCCATGCTCACGATGCTGACGATCACCCACTGAAGAAGGTGTTGCTGCGAATGACCTGCGAATGGTCGTGTAGCGGACATTCTGTATCTTCTGCATCGCTTTTGAGCAAAAAGGGGCATTGGTCTTATGAGCGAGTGTGGTACTCTCGGTCCTGAATGTCAGGTGTCAATAGTCGCTGGCGTGGATAAGAACACGCTTGCGAGTTCGCAAGCGGCCCAACGGTTTGCGTTCGCGGAGCACCTTTCGCGCAGCATACCCGAAGGGTGCGTAGGGGGAACGGGATTCTACCTGTCTTTGTCGCTCGTCCAAGGGTTTGACTGCGCAGTACCGGGCGATCTTCCCGGTGCACCCTTTGTTAAGTGCTTTTTAAGTGAGTGGAATAATAATCGCAAATCGTTTTAATCCAAAACTCATTAAACTTGTTTCCATTAATTTTGGTTACAACCTTTATCGGTTTTCCAGTGGTGTCAATTTTCTCGTGAAGCCAGCCATCCTCTAATTTCAGCTTTAGAGGAATATCACTAATTTCTACTCCATCATCCCAACCAAGTGCAATCGCACAAGCCAATGAATCATGTTGGAAATTGATGATGTCTTTTGGTAACCCGTCACAGGTTTCTCCAAATTTTCTTTCATTCTCCTCATCGATTGCGAATGCCTCAGCCTGTCTCGCAATTAATTGTCCTAATCCTCCAGACTTTCGCAAATCATCCAAATAGGCTCTTCGCAAGGCTGTCTCTACTGATACTGTAAGAGGAATGAGTGTTGGATTGGAATTCTCAATAACATGCTTTGCTGATTTAACATCTACTTGAATATTCCAATCCATGTTGTTTCCCCAGTGTGGAAAGCCGGATCTTGTGGGATAAATGTAACCTCCCATGAGGAACAGATTTGCTTGTATAAGAATTCCAGGGTATTCAAGGTCGAGCAAGTATAAATTCGTAAAAGGCCCAATCCCAATAATCGTCGCACCTTGCTCAATGTTTTGCTTCAATAGGTGAATTGCCTCCTCTGTGGTATTGGATGATGGCGGGATTGGTTCTGGCCAGTATCTTTCCTCTGAAGGATAACCAAGCTCGGTATATCGGTAAAACCCTTGAGACACATCTGCTCCTGCCACCACTGGAATCTCATTTTTTCCTTCAAGCTCCAAGACATATTGAACATACCCCGCTCTTCTACCCTTTGCTTCAGCAACTGTCGTAATGCCAGTTAGATTAATATCCCCTGACCATCGAAGCAACATGGCGAGCGCGCAGAGATCGTCAATATCGCCGCCTAAATCTGTATCAAGATGTATCTTCAAGCATTCACCTTTCCTGGGAAATTCACAGATTAGATGCAGATGTTCGGACACGGCGCTCAACGGCCGGGTTCAGCCGCGTTGCGAATCGAAGCAACGTCGGTTGCAACCCGTATTGAGCGGAGCTCTATTGACAGTATTCAGTCACATCACCGCTGGCAATTCGGGCAGAAATAACATGCGCCACCCAGATACTGGATCTTTTCGATCTTCTGACTGCATTTTAGACAGGGATGGCCAAAAGTATTTTTGTCCATGATGCGAATGTATCCGCCAGGATGGTTGTAAAGGTCATATTCATCATAGCGGCCGCCTTGCTCGATGACTTCACCAACGGTCTTTAGGATC
>JBGOXG010000237.1:0-3266 GCA_041479025.1 Anaerolineae bacterium | reverse complement strand
CCGCGACCCGCTTGCTAAGCATTTGCTTAAAGATTCCTGACGGCACTTTGTCCTTTTTGTCAAGCACAGGATACAGCGAATCCAAACGCTTTTCGGGAATCCCTATCTTCTCGAGAATAGCGGCCAGTAGCTTCCTGCTGGATATTTTCACTACAATATCGTTGGGCGTTAGTCCTGCTTCCCGCAGGTAATCCAAAGCACAGAATATCACCTCGGCATCGGCCAAAGCGCCCTCTACACCAATTATGTCAACGTTCCACTGGAAGAATTCGCGAAGTCGGCCACGCTGAGGACGCTCGGCCCGGAACAATCTCGGAACCGAGAACCACTTGATTGGCATAGCAAGCGAATTGATTTGTTGATTTACCATTCGTGCAAGTGTAGGTGTGATTTCCGGCCTAAGTGCGAGGTCTCTTCCACCTCGGTCTTTGAGTGAGAAAAGCTGCTCGACGATTTCGTCGCCGCTTTTTATCTGGAACATTTTCAAATACTCAAATATCGGCCCATCGTACTCCTCGAACCCATTGCGCAAAGAGACCCTCTTCCAGCCGTCTATTATCCAGTTTCTAACGGCCATATCCTGCGGATAAAAATCTCTCGTTCCTTTTACCGGTGGTATCTTCATTTTTTTGCGTCCCTAATAACCAAACGCCAGACACTATAAGCTATTAGCCGGCTGCCGTCAAGAAATGCAAAACAGAATAACAACAGTGGTGGAACTACCTGCAAGATTGAGGCACAGAATAGAAGCGGCTGAACAGATTTGGGACTTCACGCAAATTATTGTTGAACAAGAAAGCAAAATAAGGTAAAATCAGAAAGATGTGGCAGGATGCCTAAAGAGAAATCATAACGGCGTTTTGGCCAGCAAAATACAAAGGTGATACGTAATGAAGAACGCAATTATACCGCTTTGGTTCTCTATATGCCTGGTGTTGGCGATTTCTGCCGGTTGCGGAAAAGAAAAAGGAGAAGCTGAGCCAGAAATAATATTGAAGTTAGCTCATAGTCTTGACATAACCCATCCGGTACATAAGGCGATGGTGTATATGGCCGAGAGAGTCAGGGAAAAGTCGTCCGGCCGGATGAAGGTTGAAATCTTCCCGAACGAACAGTTAGGCGATGAAAAGGAATCCATAGAATCGCTCCAACTGGGTTACCTGGCGATGACCAAGACATCCACCGCACCGATGGAAGGCTTTGTGCCGCGAATGATGATATTCGGCATACCATATCTGTTCAGAGATTCCGAGCACTTCTGGAAGGTTGCAAAAGGCCCAATCGGCAAAGAGCTACTTTTGGCCGGCGAGTCCAAGAGACTGCGCGGTTTGTGCTACTATGATGCCGGGGCCAGAAGCTTCTATGCCAAGAAGGAGATTCATTCTCCCGCTGACCTCAAAGGGATGAAAATCCGGGTACAAAGCAGCATTATGGCGATGAAGTCGGTCGAAGCTATGGGGGGCTCTCCAACACCAATTCCGTGGGGCGAACTTTATACCGCACTCGAACAGGGTGTTGTGGACGCGGCGGAAAACAACCCGCCATCGTTTCGTGCATCACGGCATTACGAGGTATGCAAATATTACATACTGGACGAACACACGAGGGTACCCGACCTGCTGGTAATCAGCACAAGGGTCTGGAATAGTCTTTCACACGAGTTTCAGCAGATATTACAAGAGGCGGCGGACGAGTCTGCTGAATATCAGCGCAAGATTTGGGCTGAAGCCGAAGAAAATGATATGAAAAAAGTACAGGATGAAGGAGTCAAAATCATACGTCCGGACAAGGAGCCTTTCCGGGCATCGGTTAAAAGCATGTGGGATGAATTCGAAGGCACCGACATCGGTGAACTAATTAAGCAAATACAGGAGGTGAAGTAGCAGTGTTCAGGTCGATAAAAAAGGCATTAGACCGTTCGCTTGAAGCGCTGACTATGGTGGTCATGGCAGTACTGGTAGTGGATGTGCTATGGCAGGTCTTTACGCGCTTTATCCTGAAAAATCCCAGCACCTGGACGGAAGAACTGGCGACATTCATGCTCATCTGGGTCTCACTTCTTGGAGCTGCGGTTGCGCTAAGTCGCGGTGCGCATCTGGGTATTGATTATTTTGTGGGTAAGCTGTCCAAAAGGAAAAGGCTCTATACGGAAATCTTCGTCTTTCTTTGTATATCGACCTTTTCGCTATGCGTTATGGTCTTCGGCGGAATCGATCTTGTCAGCAACACACTGGAATTGGAACAGAAATCGGCCGCCCTGCAGGTTAAAGTCGGATATGTGTACCTTGCAGTACCAATCAGCGGATTCTTTCTCGTACTCTATTCTGTTATCGCGCTGGTTGAAAGGCTGGCAAAACTGTTCAAGGGTGGAGATTCTTCGAAACAGCAGGCTGCCGAAGCGGACAGGCAAGTTGAGCGATATCAGGAATATTGAGCCGTGACAATACCGGATTAAAAGTTTGAAAGGGCATTATCGTGGATCTGCCCATATTAGTGCTGGTTATAAGTTTCGCTATATTAGTTCTGTTAAATGTGCCGGTGGCATTCTGCATGGGTATCTCAGCAGTTCTGGCATTTTTGGTTATGGGAGACTTGCCGGCATTCGTGGCTGTGGCGCACAAGATGGCGACTGGTATCGACAGTTTCGCTTTGTTAGCGATACCGTTTTTTATACTATCCGGTCAGTTGATGGGACGTGGAGGGATTGCCAGGCGGCTAATCGATTTTGCCAATGTGCTGGTTGGCCGATTCCGCGGGGGGCTGGCTCTCGTAAATGTGCTGACCTGTATGCTCTTCGGCGCGATATCAGGCTCGGCAACGGCAGCGGTATCGGCAATCGGAGGCTTTATGATTCCACTGATGAACAAGATGGGCTACCACAGGGATTTCAACGCCTCTGTAACTATCACCGCAGCAACGACGGGGCTGCTGATTCCGCCCAGCAACGCTATGATTGTGTATTCGCTGGCGACGGGGGGCTTTGTTTCAGTCGCTGCTTTGTTTATGGCAGGATACCTGCCCGGCATCGTCGTGGGGCTGGGACTGATGGTTGTCAGCACATGGATATCCATCAAGCACAATTACGGCAAAGGGGAAACCTTCGCTCTCAAAGAGGGGCTGATACGTTTCTTTCAGGCGATACCACCAATGATGCTTGTGATTATTGTAGTCGGCGGCATCCTTATGGGATGGTTTACCCCAACAGAGGCCTCAGCGGTTGGTGTTCTCTACACATTACTTTTGGCTGTAGTGGTGTATCGGGAAGT
>JBGOXG010000168.1:0-5063 GCA_041479025.1 Anaerolineae bacterium | reverse complement strand
GGTCAAGAAGATCAAATCCAATGGCCGCCTGAAGTTGAATCGGATAGGAGGGTTGCTGCTGAACGGGGTCGAAACGGAAGGCTGCTGGGTGCTCATCTCGAATGGCAAAAAGGTGCGCGGCTCGTTCATGTTCAAGGATTCATCCACGCATGTGCACGGAGCAGCGGTCAACGAGACCCGGCGCACGGAGGACAACATGGAGGTGCGTCTGGACGCGCGCACCGACTCCGCGGACGGAACGCGCGCGCTCGGCATCCAGGTCGGTGACTTTGTCGTCTTTGATCCGCGCGTCGAAGTAACGGAAGGGTTCATCCGCTCGCGGTTTTTGGATGACAAAGCCTGCGTGGCATGCATCGTCTCGGCGATTAAAACCCTGCACGATGCCGGGCTTCAGCCGCAGCAGACCACCACTTTCCACTTCAGCAACTACGAGGAGGTCGGGCACGGCGCAGCGGCGGGCATCCCGCCCGATGTCCACGAACTGTTGACGGTGGATATGGCCGCCATCGGAAAAGGGCAGGAGTCGGACGAGTTCCACGCCACGCTGTGTGTCAAGGACAGCGGTGGTCCCTATCATCACGAAATGAGCAACAGGCTGCGGTCGCTTGCCGGGCAATATGCCATCCCCTACAAGACGGATCTTTATCCTTATTACAATTCCGATGGAGAGGTGTTCTGGAAAGCGGGTGGCAATGTGGCTGTGGCGCTGATCGGTCCCGGCGTGGATGCCTCGCATAATTATGAAAGAACCCATACGGATGCGCTCCTGGCGACCACCAACTGGTTGCTGGCTTATCTGCTGTCATGAGACTCGATGCTGCCCTGCCTCCCGCAAGCCTGAGTTCGGTTGCTGAAATTGCCCGCGCCGCTGAAGCTGCCGGCTTTACCGCGCTTTGGACGACCGAGACCCAGCACGACCCCTTCCTGCCGCACGCGTTGATTGCCGAACACACAACCCGGCTGCAGTCAGGAACCGCAGTTGCGATTGCCTTCGCGCGCTCGCCGGCCAACCTGGCTTACACCGCCTGGGATCTGGCTCAAGTCTCCGGCGGGAGATTCATCCTGGGGCTTGGGACTCAGGTCAAGGCGCATGTCGAGCGGCGTTTTGGCATGCCCTGGCCTGAATCGGTGACCGGGAAACTGCGCGAACAGATTCACGCCATCCGCGCATTCTGGGACTGCTGGCAGAACGGCACGCCCTTGAACTTCCGCGGCGAGTATTTCAAGCTCACCCTCATGTCCCCGTTTTTTAACCCGGGTCCCATTGACCATCCGAACATTCCCATCTATATTGCCGGGGTGAATACGGGCCTGGCCAGGCTGGCGGGGGAAACCTGTGATGGTTTTCATGCGCATCCCTTCCACACGCTGAAATATCTGGCGGAAGTGATCCTGCCGGCCATTACGCAGGGTGCGGAAAAAGCCGGGCGTAAACGTGCGGATGTGATAATATCTGCTTCGGTATTTGCCGCCGCGGAAGAAGGCCAGCGTGAATTTTGCCGCCAGCAGATCTCGTTCTATGCCTCCACACCCTCCTACCGTCCTGTCATGGAATTGCATGGCTGGGGAGAGGTCGCCGAAAGGCTCTCCGGGCTGGCTTCGCGCGGTCAATGGGGGGATATGCCGGGGCTGATAAGCGATGAGATGCTGAAGGAATTTTGCATCCAGGCTCCTGAGAGCAAACTCGCCGAGGCCATCCATGAACGTTACGCTTCCCTCGCCGACCGGATCACCCTGTACATGCCTTTCGTGCCGGGCAGCCAGGACCGATTATGGAAAGACCTGGCTGGCTATTTCAATGGTTTTGGAGAATAAACCGCCCTATGCCGAACTGGATGGAAGTCGCAATGACTGTCAATGGCGAGCAGGCTGAAGCAGTGGCCGAAGTTTTCGCCCGTTATGCGCCTAACGGCGTGGTGAGTGAACAGGCCGTTGAGTTCGTTAATGAGGAGGATGAAGGGACGCCGGTCGGTCCGATCACGGTGCGGGCTTATCTCCCTGCGGATGAGCATCTTGCCGGGACCCGGCTGAAGCTCGAGGAGGCCTTGTTCTATCTGGGCATGATCGAACATTTACCCGAGCCGGCCTATACGCCCATTGGAGAACAAAACTGGATGGAGGCCTGGAAGTCCCGCTACCAGCCCATTCCCATTGGCCGGCATTTGATGATCGTCCCACCCTGGTTGGAGCAAACAGATCCCCTTCGTATCCCCATAAAAATTGAACTTGGCATGGCCTTCGGCACAGGTTATCATCCCTCCTCCCAACTGGTTTTGGTATTGCTTGAGGAAGTCATTCGGGGATTCCGCAGCCTCCAGGCGCAAGGGCAATTGGATGTGATCGACATTGGTTGCGGTTCGGGCATTCTTTCCATTGCCGCCCTGAAATTGGGCGCCTCCCGTGCACTCGGTGTGGACATTGATGACGATGCAATCGCCAATTCGCAGGAAAATGCCAGGGCGAACAAGGTGGAGGAACATTTCCAGTTTGGAATTGGCTCGGTAAAAGATATTAAGGAGGGTAAATTCGCCTACGCATCAGCCCCGGTGGTGATGGCGAACATTCTCTCCCCGGTCATCATCCGCCTCTTTGAGGATGGGCTGGGCGAGCTTGTTACCCCCGAAGGTGTGCTGATCCTTTCCGGCATCCTGGTTGAACAGGCAGAAAGGGTGGCTGAGGCCGCGGCCAGCCATGGCTTTGTACTTTCGGATAGGCGTCAGATGGATGACTGGGTGGCTCTGGTTGTAAAACGCTAAGGCTTTGGCTTTAATATAATGAAGCGGGGAATGGGCATTGAGCGCCATTCCCCGTCGATTTTTCTAGATTTAATGCCGTTCTGCTTTCAGCGCAGAAACCGGGATTTATTTCTCCCCATTTTCTACTTGTTCAGATCTCTCCAGAACACCTGCAGGCGCAACTTCCCCAGACCGATCAACTCCCCGCTGGACAATGGGTAGGGAACATTAGCTTTCAAACGCTCATCATTGAGCCAGGTGCCGTTGACGCTGCCCAGGTCAATGAGTTCAACGCCATCCTTCGTCTGGCGGATCATGGCATGGCGCCGTGAAACACCGCCTACGTAGCCATCGTAGGGACTCAAGTCCACGACGGTATCCTGGATGTCTTCCATTTTTCGCCCCAGGATGAATTCCTTCTCGGTCTGCACGGCAATCGGTTTGAGATTGTTCAGCAGGTAGAGGGCGATGCCTCGTTCAGGGACCAATTCATCGGTTTGAGCACGATGGGTTGCGTCCGTTACAACAACGGCCTCCTCATCGAGTATCTGTGTCTTTAGATTGATCTTGTACGCACCGGTAAGCTCGGTGCCGCAATAGGCACAGACTGTGGCTTCGATGTCGTTCTTGTACTTGCAGGCTGGGCAGAATTGACCTTTTATGATTTCCATGTCTTAACTTTTGTGCTTATTGTAGTACATTTATTCTCTGACGTGAGGGGTTAATCTATGGTTTGGCTTGTAAAGAGTCGGTTGGTTGTAAGGTATGAAAACGATTGCCTGTTCAAATTTGGGACTTTTTTTATGAGAGGAAACCCTGCGGGTTACGAGACCCGGGACGGCCTTAATTGCGTTGAGGCGAAAAATTTCCGAGATTCCCGAGGATTGCCATGGGCAATGCCACGAGGAGCATGGTCAACAGCACCTGCATGGGTGACCAAAGATATTCATAAAAGAAAATGGGTGTCATGCTGACGGCAGCCCTGGTCAACAGGATGTGCCCCCACCAGGAACCGGCCAGCGCTGCCATCACCGTCGTCGCGGAAATGATCATCCTTACCGGGCGGAGTCGCACCAGCCCGCCTGACGCATATCCAGGAGAGATGAGCACACTGCTCGCGCTGATCAAGATGCCTTGAGGGACGGTATTATTAAGCAGCACGTCATATGTGAATATGGCGATGTTCAGCATCGTGCCACCCAGCAACGTGCCCAGTCCAACGCGCAGGAAGGCGTTCGATTCCGGGAAGCGCTCCGCGATGACTCGGGTGATGAATATCCCAAAACCGAAGATGATCCCGAGGATAATCCCACGTTCGAGCGAGCTGGTGAAGCGCAGGGTATCCATGAATTGGGGCAGGCAATAGGTGAGATAGGCCCGCAACCCAAAACTCAGCGCGAAACCAACACATATCAACTCAGTTTGAAATAAAAGGAACTGGCGAACGCCAGTTCCTTTTTGATTATATTCAGCGGCTTGATTCACTTGTTCTTGCCCTTGCCTTTGTCTTTGCCTTTATCCTTGTTTGCTTTGCCGTTATTATCACTATCATTCCCTTTACCTTTATCATCCTGGGAGGCATCTCCATTGGCGGTGATTGTGGTTTGATCTTCCTCTGTTGAGTTATTCTCGGCATGACCGGACATAACGGAGCCCAGATTATTTTTAGCGTTCTCCTTATCGTCAAAAACGGCTTTTCTGAATTGACCCCAGTTGGTGGGGGTGGAGCCGTCTTTAAGTGTTATCGCGCTGTAATCCCCGCTCTTTTTGGCATCCAAGAGTGCCTGGAAGGTGGTTGTGTCTCCATCCAATGCCCTGGTCATCCACAATGCCTGGGCAATGACGCCAAAACCGGTGCCATCCTCATGGTTGGTCATGATGGTATCGTAATCCACACCCAATAGATCGCTGAAAAAACCGGAGAGGGCGGAACCAACCGGATGCAAGTCCTCTTCCTCGGTTGTATCGTTGAGAACTGTCGTCGGATCAAATGTAACGGTAGTCCCCAAAGCGCCATCTTTTGCAGAGGATTCACCCGTGGTTGCGTCGGTCGTGACAAGACCCAGGCTAGTCGCGGTATCCAGACTCACCCGGACTGTCTGTGTGGTCCCCGTGTCATCTTTAAAAGTGACCAGGACCGTGGTTTCACCAGTGGTTGTGTCCGTTTCAAGAGTGATGAATTGGACAATGCCTGTGAGAGGCGTTGTAGTTGTATCCTGTGCAAAAGCTGGTCCCGTTGTCATCAACAGCAGGGCAAGTGTGAGGATCATGCTGATTGTAAGTTTTTTCATGGCCTACCTCCTGGAGGAAAATCCAAAGCTGCAACCT
>JBGOXG010000220.1:0-3545 GCA_041479025.1 Anaerolineae bacterium | reverse complement strand
GTTGTTGGAAGCAAGTAAACTGTCCGGTATTGTAGCACATAACCTGTCCGGTTTAAGATGTCGCCAGGAGGTGACGGATGAGACGGACAGAATGGCTACAGGAGACTCGGAAGATGCGATTTGAAGAAGCGTATGGAAAATGGACGAAACATAGCATTAGTCAGGAAGAGGCAGCGCAGATATTGGGTATGAGCTCAAGAACGTTTCGGCGTTATACAGGGCGGTACGAGGATGATGGTGTAGAAGGCCTTTTGGATCGGAGGCTAACGCAAGCATCATGTCGTCGTGCGCCGGTAGACGAAGTGTTGGCAGTTGCCAATATTTATACATCGCAACACCTTGGCTGGAACGTGAAGCATTTTTACAATTGGTATCAACGTGATGGGGGGAGACGTAGTTATACCTGGGTTAAGAACACCCTGCAGTCGAAGGGCTTGGTTTTAAAGTCTGCAAAAAAAGGCGTCCATCGTAAGCGGCGGGAACGAGCGCCGTTCTCCGGAATGATGCTGCATCAAGACGGAAGCAATCATGAATGGGTACCCGGCAAGAAATGGGACCTCATCGTGACCATGGATGATGCAACCAGTGAGCACTACTCCATGTTTTTTGTTTCCGAAGAAGGGACAGCCAGTAGTTTTCAAGGGGTGAAGGAAGTTATCCTTAAACATGGTCTTTTCTGCTCTTTATACACTGATCGGGGAAGCCATTACTGGTATACGCCTGAGGTGGGCGGTAAAGTGAGTAAAACACAGCTTACCCAATTTGGACGTGCCATGAGTCATTTAGGGATCGAGATGATTCCCGCGTATTCTCCAGAAGCCAGGGGACGGAGTGAACGGGCATTCCGTACACATCAGGATCGACTCCCCAAGGAGCTTATCGCTCATGGAATTACTGGGATGGATGATGCTAACCGATATCTTGACCAGGTATATCAGGTAGAATTCAATAGAGAATTCAAGCAATCAGCTACTGAAGAAGGGTCTGTCTTTGTCCCCTGGGCAGGATCAAATCTCGACGACATCTTATGCGAAAAACATGAGAGGACAGTGACGCCCGACAACTGCATCAACTTTGATGGATACTCATTACAAATCCCTGCTGACAAATACCGCTGCAATTATGTCAAGGTCAAAGTGCATGTTCACCGCTACATGGACGGATCACTGGCCGTTTTCCATGGGCCCCGGAAACTGGCCGGTTACGTTGATCAAGAAAAAGAAGAAATGCAAAAAAAGAAAATGCGGCGCAACTCCACAGCTTGCATCTCAACCATGGAGGTCGGGAGTTACCCACAGCCATCTCCCCGCCTTGCTCCAGCAGGGCTGCAGGGATATGGCTATGGATAACTCCCCCTATGTTTTAGAGCTAGAAAAGTGGACAATTCATTTGCTACGAAACCGGACAATTCTATTTGTTGACAACAGGAAAAATTATTTTATTAATGCCCCTTACAATTCGGTTGATATTTGTTCCTTTTTCAACATGAATTTGGAAAATATATGCTTGACAATTTTCGGATCTTTATTGCAATCTAAAGTCACGTTAAAGCCCTGGCCGACTTCTCTGGCCCCTTCTTTGAAGCTATTATCGGTCCAGCTCGGTGAGGCCAGCCAAAGCGCCAGCATTATAGCCGTCATGACAATTCAAATGTGGTAAAGTTCGGGGAGAGGACATCATATGTTTCCATTGGTAATGGACAAAATATAGACGCTTGGATTTTGTTTAGTTGTAGGTGGACGAAATAACAGGTGAATTTATTTTCTTATCTGGTTTCACCTGCACAGTTCTTGTTGAAAGATTCGGTTTTTGGAGGGTGATTTCCCCGGTGAGCGAGGCTGAGCCTATCTTCCTGTACTACACAAATCATCAACCTCGGTGGAAATGCATGACTTCAATCAGTAATAAACACCACTCACATTTTGTGGTCATAATTCCTTTGCCGCACAAAATACTTCTTGATATACTCTCACGGTGAAAAAGCAATACCTTGTCAAATGTCAAAAAAATGCAATGTTGCCAGAGGATCCTCGCTGTAAATGTATGTTGCTTGGCACAATGGTGCTAGGAATGATCCAGAATAAGGCCTTTAGCCCCAGCATTTGACTATTATCGTTTTAAAAATATGCCTGTTTTGTAATTATTTAGAAAGAGATATTACTATGAAAAAAGAATTAGCCGCCCGACTTGGTCCTGCACGAGTACCTTTTTTACTGCTTCCGCCAATGTGCGTACTGCTCGGTTGGGCAACAGCTTCGCAGGAATGCGTTTCAATCAGTACGCTCTCCATTATTCTGGTTTTTATTGGAGCAGTCGCATCGCATATCAGCGTCAATGCTTTTAATGAATATGCTGATTTTCGCTCTACGCTTGATTCCAAAACAAAACGCACTCCGTTCAGCGGAGGAAGTGGAACTCTACAAAACCGGCCGGAACTGGCAGGATGGGCACTCGGACTCGCGATCGGAACAGCAATTCTTACTGCAGCCATTGGAATCTATTTTGCCGTTATTTGCGGTCCTGGTATTCTTCCTATAGGCATTGGCGGACTGCTGATTATTATCTCCTATAGTTTCTGGGCTGTACATAATTCATTCTTCTGCCTAATCGCTCCTGGTCTTGGATTCGGTACATGCATGGTTATGGGCACCAGCTTTGTTCTTTGCGGTCACTACTCGTGGTCCGCTGCGCTTGCTTCACTGATCCCATTCTTTCTTGTAAATAACCTTCTGCTTCTCAATCAGTTCCCGGATGTTGAGGCAGACAGAAGCGTAAGGCGTAAAAACCTGCCCATCAGTGCCGGGTTGAACTTCAGCGCGCTGGTGTACGCAATTTTTAATATTCTGGCGTACGCTGCGATTGTCGCAGGAGTTTTCTTGAAGATATTGCCACCGCTTGCTCTGCTTGGAATAGCAACTGTTTTTCTCAGCATTCCGTCAAGCATCGGGGCATTTAAGCACGGCAATGATATTCCAAAATTAATACCATCGATGGGCCAGAATGTCGTGGTTAATCTTCTTACGCCGGCACTATTAGCTGTAGGAATTTTCTGGGGATAATAAATCTGTGGGCTCCAGTGAATTTATCCATATAAGTTATTACTCCGGCAATTAAACATGACAATTAAATCCACAGAATGCCCGTATTTACTGCAAATGGATGGTCGGGATGGCTATATTTAGTCGCCGGTGTAATACAATTCAAAATATATTTTATTGGCTAAAGACTTCCTACGAGGTGTGCGGTGGGCGCAGCATTGCGGGCTTTAGCTTCAGAACATTGCGTAGGGTTAAATCGTTTCTTAGCTCATTAGTTATGTAGGATACCATAATTCTAGTGGCAATAATCACTTCAATTCATAATCGGAAACCAATGCTTTGTAGGGTATGCCGTGTAAAGCGTATGACTTGTCGGTTAAAGTCCGACCGTGGGAATTCGGTAGCCTCGCCCACATAGCTGGAGGGAGGTGTAAGGGGTAACCTGAAGCATTAAGTTCCCTGACAAAGGCTCCTTTAGGGAGTCGAGCAAACCTGCGGGTTGCAGCG
>JBGOXG010000150.1:0-5630 GCA_041479025.1 Anaerolineae bacterium | reverse complement strand
GTCAAGGGGGATGGGACATGTCTTCATGCCAAAACATTTCTTATAGTACGAACGGGATAAATCTGTATTTTACCCGTTGCATGTATTCCCGGTACCCCGGTGTCCGAATGAGAAATCGCTCTTCGAGGAGCGCCCGGTAGACATAACACCCTGTCGAGATAATGAACACAATGACGGTAAAAAGGTTGGTGTGATTGATCAGGAAGCCAATGCGCAAGAGAATATCCGTTGCGTACATCGGGTGCCTGACAATTCCGTAGAGACCATGTGATTTGAGTTCCCGGAACGCGATCAAGATGCCGAAACTGCGCCCGAGGTTTACCACCGTAGCGACACCGAGCACATTCGCAAAAAAAATAACGACCTGCGAAATATGGTTTGCCAGTGGGTTTCCTGTTGCTGGTTGTCCGATAAACGCCGCCCCAGAACAGAAGGCGATCATCGCAACCGCTTGATGCAGCCCGTTTGTGTGAAACGCCTGATGGTGCTTACGGATGAGAATGATGACTCCTACAAGCAGGCTTTGAATGGTGAAACTGATCTCCACATACCCAAGCGTTCCCTTGAGATGGTATTGGTAAGTCTGCCAGATACCCCACCCGGCGAAATTGAGGAACAGGTAGATGTTAAGAATGAATGACCGGTGCTTCTTCAAAAATTCTTTCAATTATTTTTCCCTTCGGTATAAACCTATCCCAACAAGCGGTAGATCATGTGGTTATTTCAACAAAACCTAATAAACTGGTGCAGTGATTGGCAAATCAGTTTCCATATGGACGAAGCCAATCATCCCCGAAATGAATGATTCTGGGAGCCGCAACCTTCAGGCTGCGATATTTCCATGGAATTTCATTCTATTTATCGCGGGCTATAGCGTTCGACTGAGCTCACCCCGAAGTCCTGCGGCTACAAAGAGAATATCACAATGGCAAATCCCTCGTCATATATCGCTGTGTTAAATCACGGCATCAGTGGCGACAGCGCGTTGACGAGCCGTATCAGTTCAGGTACATTCATCAAATTCGATGAAGATACATGCGACAGCAGCGAAGTCAAGACCAGCCGGTGTCGTTTCTTGTTAGGAAGAGCCTCAAGTTCAGAGAAAAGATGCTCTGCCTGTGCCGGGGGAACAGCATGGTCATTACGGTCGTGAATGAGCGTCACAGGACAATCGAGATTCTCCAGATTGCCTGCGGGGGAAAGTTTGTTGAGCACCTCCGGCTCCGGAAGACGCTTGAATACTTCGGTATCGAGATCATGGAGATAGCGATCATAAAAACGCAACTTTTCTTCAAAAGACGCTTCTGAACAATACCGTTTGAGCAGCGCTTCGGCCTCCTGCCAAACTTCCTGGGGAAAGGGAAGAGCGTCACGCCGCCCGTAGAGAAACGCAAGCCGCTGATAGATGGTCTCGTCCCATTCCGCGTTGTTCTGCGGCTCCCGTTTCAGGTTCAGTGCATATCCTTCCAAAACATCTGCTAAGTTATGATACGCGCCGAACGTGATGACCCATGGAATGTGTTTTAACGCCTCAGAACGACCCGCCACGATGAGCGCGTAACTTCCGCCGAAACTGAACCCGACCAATCCAACCGGTTGTTGAATGGTATCGGCGGTGAAGGTGACGATGTTCGCAAGTTCGTCCAGGTCGGACGCCTCCCATCGACAGGATGCGAGTCCTCCGATAGTCGGAACCACACAGGTGACCCCAAAGTGCGCCATGCTGCGGGCAAAGTGGATGAGCCGTGGATCCTGTCCACCATTGATGGTTACCCCGTGGACAGCAACCCAAGCAGCCAATTTCCTGCGGTAATGCTGGTAGATGACCATGCGTGTTCCCGATGGTAACCATTCTTGGTGTTCAACCACCGACGGGTCCGAATGGGTTCGGTTTGCCCCCCAGGCTAATCGGGCCAGAAAAGCCTGTAATCTGATGAATTTTGAAAATCCCATGTGATCAATGCGTGATACTTTTAAAATTCCGATGTACGACATTATACGCGCACGTCGGCATCAGCCTTCCATCAGCGAGCATCGTGCGGCTGATGCACATCTTGGTCCGCCCCACATCGAAGTTCAGCCCATCCATATAGGAATGTACGAGCACGACTTTGACGAGGTTCTGACTGCGGGCTTTGAATTCCTCAGGGGAAAGGGCACCCGTGGTCGGAAATAACATCTCAATGAAATGACGAATCGCTGCCAGCCCCTTTATCGTATCCGGATCCTTCTTCCCGCTGGCCCAAAGTCTATTGACGACATCGCGGAAGACAGTCTCAAGTTCGGCGTTCAACACCAAAAGCGGTTTATTTAAGATGAGGGCCTGATAGTCTTGAGGGTCCAAAAACCGTTTTAGCGGAATGAACCCGCCGGAGGGCAGGGGGAAATGGTAAGCAATCTGCAAACATTCAGGATGCGAGAACGAGACCGGAGAAAAGTCTGAAGCCCGAATCGTTCCACCACTCTGCATTTCCAGGCCGATCAGGATGTCCTGGGCGGTTATGCGATGTTCTCTCCCCTGATCGAAGCTGCTGCCTTTGCCTACATAAGCCATTGTCGCAATGTCCAACGTGCCAATTGCAGGATCTGCCAGAAACATCTCATAGAGTTTGCCAAGTTCCTGATCGTTCACCCCAGCAACGATGGTCGGGCACAGTCCGACTTTCGAACCGGCGGTCTTTAAATACTCCAGCGCGCGTCTCTTCTCGTCCAAAAGAGCTTTTCCTCTGAGCCTTGCGTAGATGTCGTCAGAGAATCCGTCCCATTGCAACACGACATATAGGTTTTCTTTCGCCATGCGGCGGGCAAAGTCAGGATTTTTGCCAATGCGCTGTCCATTGGTGTACACCCAGATGTCTTCAAACCCGGATTGCTTGAGCAGACTCACAAGGTCGAAGAATTCAGGGTGCAGAGTCGGCTCTCCGCCGCCCAAAGTGACGATTTGGCCTGGTCCGGCATACGCCAGAATGGTTTTGACCATAGACTCCATCTCGCCTATTGAAAGAAAATGTCCGTGTTCATCAGGATTTCCAAGACAGATCGGACAATTGAGATCACAGGCATTGGTAATCTCAAACAGGAAGAAGGCCGATTTCTGCCGATGTCCAGCACATTCTCCGCAGTCCACAGGACATCCTTTGGTAATTGCTGTCTGACGACTCACCGGCGTAATGGTCTGCGCGGCGAACTGCTGTAAGCTGCTTAACCAATCGTAATCGGCGGCAATGCGCGTTGTAAAAGAACCATGGTCTGGGCAAAACTTCTCGTAATGTACCCCTTGTGCGTCCTGAACCAGGTCGGCTGGCAATACGCGATGGCAGGTGGGGCAAATACTTGCGCGTGACTGATGAAATATGCGTTTCATTTTACCCTCCCTAAAAGTGTCGGTAACCCTTACAGGGTATGCTGTCTCAAACTCCTGGTCTCTTGATCCCAGGGTGACAACTCTGGTCTATCCTATTTATCCCCTTCAGGAAATGGATCACAAGTCCCAAGCATTAATTTGTGGACACCTTTTTTGATCCGAGCCGGTTTTGTGTGTATCGGCGTCGCGATAGACGTCTGATACACGGTCAACGGTTCTAAGTGAGCTGAAGCTCTTAGCCGTGCGTAAATTGAATTCAACTCACACAAATGACGGTCTACCGCTTCCGCATCCGCTCTTTCGCTCTCAATGTAGAGGATATACCCCCTTCGATTCCGTTCAGAAGGATTCTCAGATGTCAAGAAGTATTTTAAACTCCGGATGCGGCTTTTACGCACTGCGGCCACGACCTCGTCTTCAGTAAGCCAATCGTCTTCCAGTTTGAGGCTCCGGCAATTACGGCCGTGAAATCTTATAACGGGTGGCCTGAGGCTGATGAAAGAAACTACATCGCCCGTCCGATAGTTCCACAGCCCACCCGGAGTTGTGACACAAAGCCTGTATTTCTGGTTGAGCGTCACGCTTTCAAGTTCAGCGATTTGATCTTCTATGTCAAGGGGAAGAAACGTAAAGAACACCCGGCGATAATTAAGGAGAAACACTCCTGCCGATTGGGGCAGACCATATGTCCCTTCATTCGAACTATAAACATCCACCACAGTAGCATTCGGGAAGGCTGACTCATAGATGTGGGCATGATCAATCGCCCAGTAACCGCAATTGAAGACAATTTGTACGTCAGGTAGCACGATACCCGTGGCGAGTACAAAGGCGACGATTTCTATTGGATTTCCCGTAATCACCGTAATCCAGTGACGGCGTGTAAGGTCTGCAAACAAAGCGAAATTGAGGTTGTCTTCCTGTTCAGGCAGATCTTCGTAAGCAGGAACAAACCTGCTGCTGAACGGTTGCAGATAGGCAAACGCCGTGCCTTCCGCATAGACTGTCCATTTACCCAGTGATCGCCCTTTTCTGGGACCAATATACAGTGTCTTGCCATGCTGCCAGGACAGGGAGCCATGCAGCAAGCCGCCAAGCAGTGCTGCGTCCAACGCTGCGCTCCGTGTGTTCCTGAGGAGCGCACGATTCAAGGGAATGAGTTTCGGCATGCCGTCCGTTCCTGAGGTCATCCCGAAACACTCAGGCTTTCCTGGAAAGAGCACATCCTGTTCCCCTGCTATGATAGCGTCAATACTCGTTCTGAAATCATTGTAAGATTTCGGCGGCACCCGTTCCAAAAAATCCTGGCTTGTTCGAATCGAGGTGAAATCGTACGCCTTGCCGAAGGCCGTCTGTGCGCTTCTTTTCACCAGTCGAAGCAGAAGCTTCTTCTGAGAAACGAGGGGGTCAGCATTCAAAAGCTGCCACTTCCGCGTCGCGGCAAGCGCCAAAAGAAACCGATTTTCAATAGCCATTGGATTATAGCTTAGAATTTATCCGTAAATAATTACGGCTTATAAAGTCCCCCTTTGCAAAGGGGGACTTAGGGGGATTTCCTCAAGGTTGGGGTATTAAATCCCCCCACGCCCCCCCTTACAAAAGGGGGGAAAGTTACCAGGCATTTTTTAATAAACTCGAGAGCAAAGCTGTCCAGAAGAATTTACGGGGTGCCCGCCGGAGCGTCTTGCGGAGTGAGAAAAGCTCTTTGACAAACATCGCAAACCCTTCTCGTAATTCGTCTGGCGTCATCGGATCTGGGACAAACGTCACGTGTTTGGAATCAAAAAACGCCCAAGCTTCAGGGAAACCGGATTCCTTAAATAATAATCGATCTTGTTGAGCTATGGAGGTATAAAGCACCGTTCCCGGATAAGGCGTCAGGATATGCGGAGAAACAACAGCGGGACGTGTTTGTTCCAGGAACTGCAATGTCTCCTCGAAAATATCTGAGGTCTCACCATCGCTCCCAAAAACCAGATTGAGGTAACACGCCATGCCGGCATCCTGTATTCGCTCCACAACTTCGCTGGGATCCTTTTGCAGCGGCTTACCCAGAAAAGCCAAACTCTGCGGATTGATTGACTCCATCCCAACGCCGATGAGGATACATCCAGAGCGGGCAAGATCTCTAAGGCTCTTCTGGTCTAACGCTGTTTCCGGGGATACCTGACATAGAAAGCGTTTACCCGCATCACGAAGCAGGGAAAGGACTTGCCGACCTTTTGCAGTGTTGACGGGAAAATTGTCATCGATGATGCTGACCATC
>JBGOXG010000186.1:0-4544 GCA_041479025.1 Anaerolineae bacterium | reverse complement strand
TGCTGTCCGCCCTGCAGGATGCCATCCGTAACCGCCTGCGCACCGGCGGCTGGAATTGAGCGCTGGACGCTGCCCCGAGCATCATGGCGTATCTGGATGGGTTGCGGCGCAGTTCGCAGCGGAGAAGGAGTTGCGCTTGCGGACGTTGATGCAGTCCGTGATGGATAGGGCATATAAAGGAGAAAATGCTAAATAAACCAGTGAACGCCGCAGACAAAAAACCAATATTAAAAACCAATAACACCGGGAATAAATCAACGTCCCCATGCCTTCTGGGTGCGCTGGCGGGTGACATCATTGGCTCAGTATACGAATACAGCGCCCAAAAGAGCACCGACTTCCTATTATTTTGTGAAGACAGTGAACTCACTGATGATAGTATCCTCACACTTGCAGTAGCTGACGCGATTCTCAATAATCGCAGTTATCTTGAATGCATCCGAAAGTACGCGCTGGAGTATCCCAACAGCGGCTATGGCGGCATGTTCCGTCAATGGATGCATGCTGCAAATCCTCAGCCTTATAATAGTTTTGGCAATGGCTCGGCGATGCGTGTCAGCCCGGTAGGGTGGGCATTCGATACCATCGAAGATGTCTTGCGGGAAGCAGAACAAAGTGCGGCTGTAACTCACAATCACCCTGAGGGAATCAAGGGCGCCCAGGCTATTGCATTATCAATTTTTCTTGCTCGTAAAGGGGAAAGCAAGGAAAAGATCAAGCAAGAGGTTGTTTCACGATTTGGGTATAACCTGGATGAAACGATTGATGAGCTCCGCCCAATTTACGAATTCAACGAAACCTGTCAGGAAACCGTCCCTCAGGCAATCATCGCCTTTTTAGAGTCTGAAGATTTTGAGGACGCCATCCGCAAGGCTATATCTTTGGGTGGCGATGCTGACACATTGGCAGCCATTACTGGCTCCATTGCTGAGGCTTATTACGGTGGTATACCTGAAGAAATTGCGATTGAAGTAAAACAACGAACTCCGCAGGAATTGTGGGATGTTGTCGAGCAGTTTAGTGAAAAGTTTGCTGCCCATGTTGGATAGGGCGTTTTAAGGGAAAGTTGTGAAAGGAGGAAATATGGCAAAAGGAAATCAAGGTGAAAGTTGTTCAGATGCAGTTCGGTCAGTGCTGAGACTTGGCGAAGTTGTCACTTTTTCAGAGTTGTTCAAACGGGTAAAGCAGAAAGGCTCTTGGAAAAACGAATCCATCTGGCAAGATTTAATGGCGAACATAGTTAATCTTCCACCTGCGCGATATCATTGGAAATCAAGCAAGCCCTTCCTGTTCATTCATGGTGATGGAAGATATGAACTGTATGACCCGCAAAAACATCCTAAGACTATAGAGTAAACGGCTGGCGTCGCTGCGGCAATTACAGTCGGCGACGGAGGAGGAGTTGCGCTTGCGAGTGTTGCGACCGCAGGGTAGGGCGTTTGAGGGTAGAGGCAGCAGCAGGTATTCCAGTACGATCCCATCGCCCCCGGTCACTGTGATGCCCTCGGGCGCATAAGGTGTTTAGCTGGATCAACCGGTTTCATCAATTCGTCGCCTTCCAGAATACGAACATAGGGCTTTTGCCCGACGGCATTCTCAGCCTCTCAAACATTTTCTTGCGCGTCCAGGAATCGTAAAAAGAGCAACCAGGCCAGGTGCTCGACATACTCCATCACCCCGCCAAAGTTGTTGTCACGGCGGAGAATGTCACAGGCGCGCCACAGGTCGCTTTCAAGCATCTCGCGGGTTTGGTGGTTGTTGACGGCCAAGATAGCTACTCCCATAAAGCAAAAATTAAAGATCGTACCTCTGCCAGCACCTGCTCTACCGGCGGTGCATTGGGAACGAACGGCAGCAGTTGTTGATTCCACTCGCGGCGTGCCACGGCCAGTAGTTCCTCGGCCAGGAAAGCTTCCGGCGACTCAAATGATACGTTTCGAATCTTGCTCTTGCGTATTACCAAATCGGGAATCCAGCCGTTCAACCGGCCCTCCCGTCCCAACACCGACCATAGGTCGTAATAATCTCTACAAACCCGGCTCGCACCCCAGCCGCGTTCGGCCAGATGCCCCTGGCTCTGAAGCAGGGCACGCAACTTCTCCGCCACGATTTCCGCTAGGGCATATACATCCACAGGCACTGAAAACTCTTCGCCAAAATCATTCAGGATAGGGCGTTTTTCTACCGGCAGGAAAATTGGTTCATCTACAGTGATCTCGACTTTCAGACGACACAAGGCCTCGCGCTGGCCAGGATACCGAACACGCACCAGAAACGCAGCCTGCTGACCCGGATGAGGCAATTTCAGGGTCAGCGTTTCGTGCCGGACCTCGAACGGGCCGCGCTCATAGAGACGATCCGACATTCGCCGGACCGCACCTTGCATGGTCTGCGCTATATCTGTTAAGGGGTCGGGGCGCAGCGTCGAGTAATCCAAATCTTCTGAAAAACGATAATCCCGGTAATATAGTTTTTTGAGTGCTATCCCACCTTTGAGCACTACCAGGTCCCCGAGGCCGGGCGTCTCAGCGATAGCCACCAGCAAATAATTGAGGGCATAATCCCTCTCGACAATGTCCAGACGCACCCCGCGCTCTTTGGCATAAACACGCAGCATTTGACTCACGTCAGGCATGGGAACTGTTCCTTAAGTTCTCGATGATGTGCCAGCGGGAAATGTATTGCCGGCCAACTGGGGCTTGCGGGTCAAGGCGGTAGTAAGTCTTCACCGGGAAGGTTTGCAAAGGAGTTATCTGGTCTGCGTCCACGCCGAAGCATTCTAGAAGCCAACCCAGGCGCTTGGTCGTAGCCCCCACATTGTACTGCAGGGCATACTGCACGAGGCTGGGGATCTTGATACGGGGTAGATTTTCCTCCAGGATTTCGATGGCGGCACTCATCCCGCCGAAGACATCCGGGCGGGCAATCAGGTCGAGCGCTGTCCGTTCCGGGTCAGTGACGGATACTTGTTGCCAGTTATTGACCCAAATCTGTTGGTGCCCAAAGAACTGCTTCTCCTGGACATAGATATATTCGATTTCCACTCCGAGTGCCTTCCAGACCGCCCGCCCGCGCGGTCGGTCGGCTTCCCCGGTTCGCATTTCAGGTGTGATTACCTTGCGCGGGGTGGAAGCCTGCACCATGGCCGGCAGTTGAGTGGTGAAGCCATGTTGCGCCAGCGCCGACCAATGGCTGATGGCCATGGGCTGGACCAGCGCGGCTGCTACTGCGAATGGGGGGATTTCTCCTGCATACAAAGGAGTCTTGACTGCATACGTGCCACGCTTGAGGATCTCGATCCGTCCCGATGTATCTAACACACTAATCAACTTCAGAAGATGCTTTGTAGACAAGCCTTGTCGCTCTGAGATCGGCTTGAGCATTTCTAATGTGAATACTGGTCCGAGTTCCTGTACGGCAGACTCGACCAACTTCATCCCTTCAGATTGTGCATAATGAGAATCTGGACGGTTCATATTACCCGGATTTCTGGGGTGGGTAGTAGTAGATCTGGTGGCAACAGTGCGAAATGCCTTGTGTATATTATACTTCGATAATTACTAATTTGGTAATTATCGAAGTGTGAAATACACTAGGTGTAAATTCGCTTTTGCAGTTCGGTCAGGCTACTTTGTAGTTTAGGGAGAGAACCAAAACGCTTTGTCACGCCCGGAGCCTGACCTATTTCCAGGAAAGGCGATAAGCGAAAGCCGCGCCGGTCCGTTTCAGAGGAGGTGGGACTGGTCCGTATGGAAAAGTTGAGGCAAGCGGTGTTGAGGTCCGTGTTTGAGGGGAGATTGTGAGACGGTATTATTTATTGACGTTCCCGAGATAGGTCAACCAGGCAGCGATGATGGAAGCGAGAAAAGTCAACAGGGGTGTCAGCGCGGCGATGGACTTTGTAAGTCCGTCCAGGCGCTTTTCCTTCTCGGTATCATTCTGAAGACCGGGCTGCTGTCCAACAACCATATGAGCCAGGTTGCGCGCATAGAATGGTTTTTGAGAGCGCCAACCCATTTTCTGTGCAAGCCACTCACCCGGAAAACCACCCAGGAAAAGAAGCAGGCTGGAAGGGATGAAATAAAGCGAAAAAACTGCTGTCCAATCCACTCGATGACCGTTATACAGAATAACTCCAGCCACCCCCATACTCACTAAAAGCCCGTATGCAACGCCAATACCCAGCATATTTGCGAAGGTGCGTTCAGCGGACCAAACTCCAATCACTATGCCTGCAAAGAATGGTGTGGAAATGGAAAGCAACAAGGCCCATTCTCTTGAATTTGGTGAAGCCCGATAATATGCGTAGATAGCAGTCGAAATAATGAGGGAAATGATCAGCACAGCAGCATAGAATAAAGCAGGCTGCGACTGCGACCTGCCCCCGGGTTGATTGACAACGGGTCCGGGCGCTTGCTGAAGCGATAGCAAAGCCTGCTCAATTTTTACAAGGCGACCCTCCAGTTCGTCCACTCGCCGTGCAATGGGCGTGAAGAAAGTCAGATCCCGATGGCAATACTTACATACAATTGCATTATCCTTGA
>JBGOXG010000047.1:0-13995 GCA_041479025.1 Anaerolineae bacterium | reverse complement strand
GTCTCTGCAACTTTATTTTGAAGTTCAATAACCTGTGCTTGCAAGCGGGAAATCTCAGCCTCTAATTCAGCATTACGCTGCCTAAGTGCCGCGACATCACGGGGGACAGTTAAAAAGTCAGCAATGGCAAGATACCTGGTGGAAACCCAGGTTTGAAAGTTGACCAAAGAGCCGCTGAATATGTTCGATACTGGATTGAGGTAGCCGCTCAACGCAAGCGCCAGAATTCCAGCCACCACCAGGAATATGATGGTTGTCTGCAACGAGCGGGAAAGATAATTTTTCATGTCAGGGTTCAGTAATACTTAAAATTATACTAATACAAAGCTTGATTAATTACTTAAATATTATGACGAGTGCTGCCTCTTTCGAGGCTGACCAGATAATTACGCATGCGATCGAAATCTTCGAGGATAAGACCTGCACCCCGTGCGACACAAGTGAGCGGATCCTCTGCCTGCCATACTCTCAAATTAAGGTCTTCGGTTAGACGATCGGATAATCCCTGCAATAGAGCGCCACCGCCCGCAATGCAAATTCCATTATCCATTAGATCCGATACGATTTCCGGTGGAGCCTCATCAAGTGCGTCCCGGATAGTATCCACAATCACCTGCACGGAGCTGGAAAGCGACTCGCGAATCTCGATCGATGATATTTCGATTGATTCGGGCAACCCTGTCACTAAATTCCGGCCTCTCACTTCCATCGTCTTCTCTGTTGCGAGAGGGTAAGCAGACCCAATGCTCATCTTTATTTGCTCAGCAACACCCTCTCCGACCAGCAGGTTATATTTATTGCGGATGTACTGAACAACATCCTGATCCATCTCATCTCCTGCTACACGCAATGATCGAGAAACTACAACCCCGCCCATGGACAATACCGCGACTTCCGTCGTTCCTCCACCGATATCCACGACCATCGAGCCTTTGACCTCCGCCACGGGCAGGCCTGCTCCCAAAGCCGCTGCAACAGGCTCCTCGATCAGATAGGCTTCGCGAGCCCCGGCTGAAATCGTCGCATCATAAACAGCCCTTTTCTCAACCTCAGTAACGCCTGCAGGGATTCCAATCACAACCCGTGGGCGAGGCAAGGGGACAATACTTTGTTCGTGCACCTGACCAATAAAATAAGTCAACATGCCCTGAGTGATATCAAATTCGGAAATTACGCCATCGCGAACAGGGCGTACCGTGATAAGGTTACCAGAAGTGCGCCCCATCATTTCCTTGGCTTTCAATCCAACCGCTTGGGGTTCACGAGTGCGCTTGTCTATCGTTACCCAGGAAGGTTCATTAATAACAATGCCCTTACCTCGCACGTAGACCAGGGTGTTGGCTGTTCCAAGGTCGATACCGATGTCGAGTGAAAAAAGACCCAGAAGCCAGTTGATTGGATTAAAAGCCAAATTCTACTCCAGTGAGCATGGTTTTACGGGATACCAGCAAAATATTATAACATGAGATAACTTTTCTCCAATTCGTAACCTTATAAGATGATTAGGGTTTATAAATTATGCAAAATGCCCAATTATTATCCAATTATGAGGAGGAATTATGGGAAAAGTAGCGATTGTTACAGATAGTTCAGCATATATCCCCAAAGATTTGGTCAAGAATTTAAATATAACCGTGGTGCCTCTGGTAGTCATTTGGGGAGACGAAACGCTCGAGGACGGTGTGGACATTTTTCCAGAGCAATTCTACAACCGGCTTAAGACGGCGAAAGCATTGCCAACCACATCGCAAGCATCAGTACCCAATATGCATAAGGCTTTTTCCAGTCTCTTAGAACAGGGATATGATGTGTTGGGCATTTTCCTCTCCGCGAAGCTCTCTGGAACAATGCAATCTGCCAATCAAGGACGGGATGAATTGACCTCCGGTAAAGAAAAAATTACTCTGGTCGACTCGTTTACGACAGCCATGGCAATGGGTTTTCATGTCATGGCGGCTGCCAAAGTTGCTGCACAAGGTGCGACGGTTAATGAGTGTAAGAGAATCGCCGAAAATGCTCAAAAGCATAGTGGCGTGTATTTTGTAGTCGAGACACTTGAGTTCCTGCACCGCGGCGGACGTATCGGAGGCGCAAGACGCTTCCTAGGTTCTTTGTTGAATATCAAGCCCATTTTGACGATTGCTGATGGCAAGGTTGAGGCAGCCGGTTCCGTTCGAACAAAAGCCAAGGCAATGAACCATATCATTGAACTCGTCCACGAGCAATGCAAAGGGAAAAGCAATGTGCATCTAGCCACCTTGCATGCCAATTCTTTACAGGACGCCCGGGAAATCCTCCACAAAGCCGGAGAGGGGCTGAATCCGGTAGAATCTGTTCTATCTGAGGTCAGTCCAGCTATCGGCACCCACACGGGTCCAGGAACGGTAGGATTGGCATATCTACACACTTTGTAGCATAAAACATTAAATGTATATCAACGTAAAACTCCAGCGGCAATTTTCCCGCTGGGGTTTTTTATTAATACCCATTAATTGGAATTCGGTGGTTCACCCTTCACATATATGCCCTCATAGTGCGATTCTACTCATGAGATCGGGAGGCCCTGATATAAGGTTATAATTCAAGTATGTCTGCCCGCCCAAATCCCCTCGTGATTGGTCTCGCCGGTGGTTCCGGCTCGGGAAAGACTACCGTCGCGAATGAGGTGATCCAGCGCGTCGGGGCTCACAATATCGCTTATTTGCCACATGACGCATATTACAAAGAACTTGGTCACTTGCCTCCAAACCTGCGGGCGCAGATAAACTTCGATCACCCAGACTCGCTTGAAAACGAGTTAATGATCCAGCATATTCTATCTCTTAAAGCCTATAAGCCTGTTGCCCTGCCGGTCTATGATTTCTCCAAACACAGCCGAACAAAACAGACCATCGAGGTCAAACCACAGCGGATTATTTTAGTGGAAGGTATCTTGATCTTTGCTGTGCCCGAATTGCGCAATTTATTTGACGTCAAAATTTTTGTCGATACCGATTCAGACATCCGTTTTATTCGGCGTCTACAACGGGATATCACCGAACGCGGAAGAACGACTGAATCCGTCGTAAATCAATATCTGACCACAGTACGACCTATGCATTTGGAGTTTGTTGAGCCTTCCAAACGCTATGCGGACGTAATAATCCCCGAGGGCGGTTTTAACACCGCAGCACTGGATTTGGTAGTTGCGCGATTGGAAGCACTCTTACGATAATAGAACCAATTATCCTGATCATAACAATACTAGAAAGGAATATCTTATGGGAAATGGAAAGCAATGGAAGAATCCACCTGTAATGGCGATCGATTCCAAGAAAAAACATCAAGCAACACTCCACACCGAAAAAGGCAATATCGTTTTGGAGCTTTTCTCAGACAAGACTCCTAACACAGTTAATAACTTTGTTTTCCTGGCAAAGGAAGGGTTTTATGACAGTGTGATCTTCCATAGGGTGATAGCCAATTTCATGTCACAGAGTGGAGATCCGACCGGTTCAGGGCGTGGTGGTCCAGGTTATACATTTGCAGATGAATTTGATCCTTCACTCAAACATAACAAACCTGGTGTATTGTCCATGGCGAACGCAGGTCCTGCTACGAACGGGTCGCAATTCTTTATCACTCATGTTCCGACTCCCTGGCTGGATGGGAAACACAGCATTTTTGGTCAGGTCATCGGCGGGATGGATGTCTTAATGTCTGTTCCTCCGCGCGATCCGATGCGCCCGGAATATCCCGGGGTAAAGATCAACAGTGTTTCCATCACTGAAAGCTAATTCCGTAAAAGATTGAAGTATTTCAGCCCCTCTTCTCCTCTTACCGATTCATGAAGCTTAACCGCACTGCCATCTTGCGTGGAATTAGCTTTATCGCTATTGTTGCAATCAGCGTCTGGATTTTCAGTATTAGAGATCATGCTGCCCAACTGGCGTCTTATGGTTATCCGGGCATCTTTATAATTGCGATGCTCGCCAACGCAACAGTTCTGCTTCCAGCCCCTGGCGTTGCGATTGTTTTTGCCATGGGTAGCATCTTCAACCCCTGGCTGGTTGCGCTCTTCGCAGGCAGCGGTGCTGTAGTTGGAGAATTGGTAGGGTATCTGGCAGGTTACAGCGGACAAGGTATCGTTGAACATTCTGAAGTTTTCGCTCGAATTGAACCCTGGGTGCGGCGATACGGTGTATTTGCGATTTTTATCTTCGCCGCGCTGCCAAATCCTTTTTTTGACATCGCTGGTATTGCGGCCGGAATTATGAAAATGCCTGTACTACAATTCTTCACAGCATGCTGGTTGGGACAACTTGTGAAAATGCTCGCTTTCGCTTTTGCGGGTTCAGCCTCAATTAATTGGCTGGACAATTTGATGAAGTGAAATAAACACAAGAAGAAGGAGAATTAAATGACAAACTACAAGAAAATCGATGGATACCTGGAGACTCATCTTGACGAAAGCATAGCTGAACTCTCTCGACTAGCCGCGCAGCCCTCAGTAGGAGCCCAAAATTTAGGGATGACTGAATGCGCGCTGCTGGTAGCAGATATGTTGAAAGAACGCGGATTTTCTGCTGAGATTCAACCCACCGGCGGTGCGCCAGTTGTCTTTGGCGAGCGAAAAGGAAAGACTAATAAGACCATCCTGTTCTATAACCATTATGATGTACAACCTCCCGAACCACTGGAATTGTGGGAATCCCCGCCCTTTGAACCCAGTCTGCGGGAAGGCAAGCTCTACGCACGAGGCGTCAGTGATGATAAGGGGCATATTACCAGCCGGTTGTTCGCCATAGATGCTTTGCTCGCTGAAGGCGAGCTCCCCTGCAACGTGAAATTTATCATTGAAGGGGAAGAAGAGACTTCAAGCGTCCACTTGCATGATTTTGTCCTAAAAAACAAGGACAAGCTGGCTGCTGATGCTTGTATTTGGGAGTTTGGCGGTATCGACCACCGCGGAATCCCGATGCAATACCTTGGTTTACGCGGTATCTGCTACGTAGAACTATGGGTCGAGACAGCCGCCACGGATGTTCACTCCGGGCTTGGAGGATCCATACTCCCCAATGCGGCCTGGCGACTTGTCTGGGCGCTTCGTAGCCTTAAAGGGTCGGATGAGCGGATTCGGATCCCGGGTTTTTATGATAAAGTGCTTAAGCCTTCTCCTCGGGACATTGCTCTCATTGAAGCTCTTCCCGAGGTTTCAGAAGAATACAAAACTCGATTTGGAGTGAAAAATTTCATCAAGGGATTGAAAGGCGGAGTAGAATTGAGAATTGCCGAAGTATTCGATCCCACCTGTACGATTTGCGGTTTGACCAGCGGTTACCAGGGGAAAGGCAGCAAGACTGTCCAACCAGCACGCGCTTCTGCCAAAGTGGATTTTCGCCTCGTACCAGATCAGAGACCGGATGAGATTCTAAAACTGCTCAGAGCCCACCTGGATGCAGAGGGTTTTTCTGATGTTCAGATCGACTTCCTGGGCGGCGAACTCCCTGCGCGCACTGACCCAGACGAGCCTTTTATCAAACTGGTCGTCGATACTTCCAAGGAGATCTACGGGGTGCCAATGGAAATCGTTCCAATGGTCGGAGGCTCCGGGCCGAATTACCCCTTCATCCATGACCTGCACCTGCCAGTCGCCACAGCTGGATTGGGATACCCCGACACGCGTGCACATGCACCCAATGAAAATATACGGGTCGATCTGTATTTGCTACATGCCAGACACATGACGCGCGTTATTAATGAGTTCGCAAAATAAATACCCGTAAGGGATTAAAACAATGATTTAACACCAACCAGGAGGTAGGAATGCTCGTCGGCGAAAGAATGTCCAGACCCGTAATAACCATATCACCCGATATGCCCATCTCCGAAGCGATGAACCTGATAAAAACTGAACATGTTCGACGTTTCCCAGTGGTGAAAGATGGGAAATTACTGGGGATCGTCTCAGACAAAGATTTGCTTAATGCGTCTCCTTCTCCTGTGACTACCCTCAGTATTTGGGAGATGAATTATCTGCTCAACAAAATCACGGTCAGTGAGGTTATGGTTAAGAATGTTTTGACTTTAACTGAAGACACTCCAATTGAGCAAGCCGCGCGCATCATGGCGGATAATAAAATTGGTGGTCTACCCGTCATGCGAGATGGCGCAGTGGTTGGTATTATCACCGAGACCGATATATTCAAGATGTTCCTTGAGATATTAGGCGCGCGAGAAATGGGTATACGGGTAACTGTTCTTGTAAAGGAGCAACCCGGTGAACTCGCCAAACTTACTAAAGCAGTGACAGACGCAGGTGGTGATTTCATCGCATTTGGCATGTTTACCGGTTTGGACTCGACCAATAAGATGGTCACCTTCAAGGTCACCCGTATTTCTTTGGATGATCTCAAGAAAGCCATTACACCAATTGTCAAAGAGGTAGTGGATATCCGTTCTTCTTAGATTGGATTAGATAGAATTGAACGGGTCGGCATTTCTGCCGACCCGTTCTTATTTTGGCTTTATCACACGAGTCTTATTTGACACATCTTTCTTTCTCTTGCCATGTAAGAGTCGTGACGGCTGCGGTGGCACATCACTCTTAAGAGCCAAAACCTCCTGAGGCGTCAACGGTCGCCATTCCTTTGGTTTAAGATTTCCAAGGTGAAGCGTTCCCATACGAACACGGATAATTCTTACGACGGGTAAACCGGTTTTCATGCCCATTTCACGTATCTGCCGTTTGTGTCCCTCCTTCAAGGTAACACGCAGCCACATCCCTTTGCCGGATTCGCTTTCAGCACGCACATCAGCGGGACGAGTTTTATAACCATCCTCAAGCACGACTCCGCGACGCCAGGCGGAAAGTTGCTCCTGGTCTGGATGTCTCGCCACCAAAACGCGGTATTCCTTCTCGTGCTCGTAGCGCGGATGCTGCAGCTTTTGAGCCAGATCCCCGTCGTTGGTCATCAGGATCAAACCCTCACTTTCAAAATCAAGACGCCCGACCGGATAAAGTCGTTCTACCAGTGGGATGAGGTCGCAGACCGTAGGGCGGGTATCCCCCGGTTCAGGTTCGACTGTTGATAGATAAAATTTCGGTTTGTTGAGCGCGATATGGATTTTTTGCTCAGGGGATTTAACTATTCTTCCATCAACTGTGATCTTGTCTTTTGCGGGATCGGCTTTCTGCCCAATCTCGGCGACAGCCTTATTGACTCGAACGCGTCCGGCCTTAATTAATTCTTCACAGGCACGTCTGGAGCCTATCCCCGCTCCAGCCAGTATTTTCTGCAATCGCTCTTCCATTGCACTTCATTCCTTTAGAACAGACATATCTTTATTTTCTTCGCCTGGTTCGGGGAGTGTAAGCGGAGGAAGCTCTCCCAGCGAGTTCAACCCGAAATACTGCAGAAAGTCTGGAGAGGTTCCATATATAATCGGGCGGCCAGGTCCGTCAGCGCGACCGACTTCCTGCAATAATCCTTTCATCAGCAGGGATTTCATCACTCCGTCGCTATTTACACCGCGGATCGAATCTATCTGGGGGCGCGTCACCGGTTGCTGGTAGGCGATAATCGCCAGGGTATCCAAAGCTGCACGACTCAGGTGGCTGGTGGCTTCAAGACCCAGGAACGTCTCAATTTGATTGGCCATTTGCGGTGCTGTCGTCAATTGTACTCTTCCAGAATGCCTCTGCAGGCGCAACCCGCGCAGGTGAAGTTCTTCTTCCAGGGCAGCCAGACCTCTTTCAATTTCTGTGACTGGCATTTCAAGTGCTGTAGCAAGCTGGTGAGCAGCCACGGGCTCGCCTGCTACAAATAATAAACCTTCCAAAAGCGCTGTCAGGGATAGTTCAGGCAATTTGGATTCTGTCATGCTATAATAACTCCCGCTCGAATTTTAATTTCGTATTTTCGTGGCGAACGCGGGGTGATCCCGCATATGAGGAAAATAATGTATAAAATCCGAATTTTCTTAGCTACCGTAGTGCTACTGTTGGCAGCGCTCGCGTGCAGGATGAATCTAGGCGGTCCAACTCCCTCCGGTCAGCCCATCCCTGTCTCAACCGAAGCTGCCGGAAGTCTTCAGCAGCAATTTGAACAGGCACTTCAAAGTTCAGGCCAAAATGGGCAATTAACACTGACTATCAATGAAACTCAACTAACCTCGCTCTTGGCAGCCAAACTATCATCCCTGCCAGATCCGTTTCTTACAGAACCACAGGTTTACCTGCGTGATGGGCAAATGCAGATCTATGGCAAGGCCAAACGCGGTTATTTTGAAGCTAATGTCGGTATCGTTTTAACCGCCAGCATTGATGCGAACAGCCTGCCTCTAATCGAAGTGACTTCGGCTGACTTCGGGCCCATCCCTGTTCCGGATAATTTGAACAAAACAATATCCTCCATGGTACAGGAGGCTTATACCGGAGCCCTGGGGCCTCTCGCTACAGGCTTCGCGCTTGATTCAATCGTCATCACAGATGGAGTGATGACGCTTAAGGGTCGCATCCGATAGGCTAAAGATTATACCAGCATCCCAATGGTGACATGTGTGATCGAGACATCTAAGACCCACCGCAACCAGAACCTGCTTCTAGGTATTCTGGTAAGTTTGGTGTTGCTGTTGGACGGATGCAGTCCGCCACAAGTTTCTCAAGCGGAAACCCAGATCACCATTCCATTGACAGCGGACGGCGAAACTAAAGAAATTACTGTCTTAACTGGGAGTAGTGTAGACAGTGCCCTGAAAACTGCCGGGATCACTCTGGGCAGCCTTGACCGCGTTGAGCCGACGCTTTATACCGTGCTCAATAACGGCGATATGATTAAAGTCATTCGCGTCCGTGAAGAGTTTGAGACAGTGCAGGAAGTCATTCCCTTTGAAAGACAAACTGTCCGTACCGAGTTACTTCCAGATGGAAAAACACGTATTTCACAACCCGGGGAAAACGGTTTGCGTGAACTGACCTTTCGCCGGCTTTATGAAGACAACGTAGAGACTGGCGATCCATCTATCGTAAAGACGGTTGTATTAGTACAGCCTGTTCCGGAGATCATGCTGGTGGGAGCGCAATCCCCCTTTGCACCCTTACAGTTCCCTGGAAAATTGGCATATATCTCTGGTGGTAATGCCTGGATTATGGAAGGATCTACCGCAAACCGGCAAACGGTCATCACAACCGGTGATTTGGATGGGCGGGTGTTTGTCATCTCGCCCAAAGGTGATTGGCTGCTCTTTACTCGCAAGTCCACTAAACCAGTGGATGAAGAAATCAACACCCTCTGGGTGATTAATCTTATCGAGCCGCAAGCCAAACCGATCAACTTAAAAGTCTCGAACGTTGTCCATTTTGCATCCTTTGTACCTGGCCTATCTCAGACTATCGCTTATACAACTGTAGAACCGCGTACTACCGCACCCGGCTGGCAGGCAAATAATGACCTCACTTTCCGAAAATTCAGTGCTGCGGGTGCAGTTGGCGAACCTGCTGAAATTATTGAACCCAACACAGGTGGAGTCTATGGCTGGTGGGGCACCAATTACATTTGGTCACCGAATGGTGACAGCCTTGCCTATGCCCGACCTGATGGAATTGGTCTGGTTGATATTAAAGAAAAATCACTCAAGTCTTTGTTGGATAATGTTCCACTGCAGACCGGCAGTGATTGGACGCTCATCCCGGGTCTCGCCTGGGGTGCGGATGGAAAATCTCTTTTTACCGTAACCCATGCCCCTCCCCCTGGTCTTGTCAAGCCGGAAGAGTCGCCCTACTTCGATTTAACCGCACTCTCGCTTGCCAATAGTGCGAATGTGCAAATGGTGGAACAGAGTGGCATGTTTGCTTACCCATCCGCCTCATCTCTGAGGTCAATTGGAGATGAGAAATCATATAAGATAGCTTTCTTGCAGGCGATTTTCCCTGACCAAAGTGACAGCAGCCGTTACAAACTGGTAATCATGGATCGCGATGGTTCAAATCGGAGTGTGATATTCCCACCCGAAGGCTCTGCGGGCTTGGCACCGCAAACACCAGTTTGGGCTCCGGCTCCGCTTGAGGAACAACAAGGGGATTTTTTAGCTTTCGTATACCAGGGAAATCTCTGGCTGGTGGATATTGCGACTGGACGATCACACCAAATCACTGGTGACGGACTGGTGAGTAAAATCGACTGGAAATAAAGTTTTACTGCCGCCATTACATGGATGAATTGGAAACTGGCGCAGTAAATCCTGGAGGACATAATGCGTATTCTTATCACAGGGGCGGCAGGCTTTCTTGGTTCTCACCTAAGCGACAGACTTATCGCAGATGGTCATGATGTCGTGGGGATGGACAATTTTGTCACGGGGAGTCCGGAAAACATCGCCCATTTAGCCGGGAACTCAAAATTCACTTTTTACCGGCACGATGTTTCAAACTATATCTTTATCCCCGGAAAAGTGGATGGTGTCCTGCATTTTGCATCACCAGCAAGCCCTAACCCCGCATCACCCTATGGTTATTTCAACCTTCCCATCCAGACGATGAAAGCGGGAGCTCTGGGTACGCATAATACGCTCGGTGTTGCCAAAGCGAACAATGCGCGTTATTTGCTTGCTTCGACCAGCGAAATCTATGGAGACCCTGTCGAACATCCACAGAAGGAAACCTATGCCGGGAACGTGGACCCCGTCGGAATGCGTGCTGTCTACGATGAGGCGAAACGGTTTGCAGAATCCCTGACCATGGCCTATCACCGTCACCACGGTGTGAATACACGCATCGTGCGAATTTTCAACACCTATGGGCCACGCATGGATCTGGAAGATGGACGCGCACTTCCCAACTTCCTCAAACAATCCCTGCTTGGTCAACCACTAACGGTTTACGGGGATGGTTCGCAGACACGATCATTTTGTTATGTGGACGATCTCATCGATGGAATTATACGGCTACTTTATTCAGAAGAGCACCTGCCAGTTAACATAGGAAATCCCATCGAGATGACTGTGCTTGAGTTTGCCGAGACCATCAACCGGGTTACTGGTAATCTCACCGGAGTTACTTTCGTTCCGGATGGAAGAAGCACAAGAGATCCTCAGCGCCGGCAACCAGACATTACGCGCGCCCGTACCCTTTTGGGGTGGGAACCTAAAACAACACTGGAAGAAGGTATTTCCCGTACAATTCCATACTTTAAACAAAAACTGGGGCTGGCGTGACGGTAGTTTTGCGAAATCCGGTCGAGCGGACAAGGTTCCTGAAGTTCCTGGTTGTGGGCATCATCGGCGCCGTCGTAGACTTCGGGATGATGAACTTGCTGACCTATCTTTTTAACACGCCATTGGTTTTTGCCGGAACAATCTCCTTCATTTGTGCAGTAAGCAGCAATTTTATCTGGAATCGCTATTGGACTTATCCCGATTCCCGCTCCCGCCCACTCATAAAACAACTGGCCATATTTTTCATCGTAAACGTTGCCGGAGTTGCAATTCGCATCCCCATCCTGCATTTACTGGAACCAGTATTCTTGACCTTCATTTCTCGCCTGCCCATCCCCCATCCCCTCACGGCTGAATTATTGGCCAAGAATCTGACTCTGGCGGTAGCAGTAGTCGTGGTACTGTTTTGGAACTTCTTCATTAACCGCTACTGGACGTATAATGATATAGATTGAGCCTCATTTATTCAATTCCTTATTATTAATAAAAAGGTGGATTTATGCATTCACAACAATCGCGGATTATCCCAATTTATACGAGTAAGGGGGATGTTGGGGCGTACCTGGTTTTCCCCTATCTTTATAATCCCCAGGGTGAATGGATTGGCTGGATCACCCGTGACCGACAGGTTTATTCCGTTCTGGGATACTATGTTGGCTATTTGACGAATGATCCCAGGATCTTGCGTCATGAAAGTGCTGACGAAAAACCTCGTCTGACCCCACCGCCGGCACCTGAAAGTATAAAGCCACTCGCCACTGTACCACTAGCACCCATGATGAGCGATCTACCGATTGGCTTTACAGATGTCCTACTCGATGATCAAGACCGCTTGCACACGAGCGATCACGGGGAATTGGTCGAGGATATGGATTGATTTGGACAGGAAAAATATAATAGCACATTCCTATGAATATTAAACTGCTTCCTAAGCCGGCTCATGCCTCGCGGATAACGATCGCTCAACTCATGCAACCAGAACATGCCAACAATCTCGGCAATGTCCATGGCGGATGGATCATGAAGCTGGTGGACGAGGCCGGCGCATTAGCCTGCATGCGCCACTGTCGGCGGCGCGTCGTCACGGTCTTTATCGACCATATGGAATTCCACCAGCCAATCAGAATTGGTGACCTAGTTACATTGACCGCAGAAGTCACCTTCGCCGGCCGCACGTCGCTTGAGGCTGAAGTCAAAGTCACCGCGGAAGATCCTACAACAGGCGATCAAGTACATACCAACACTGCTTATGTCGTTTATGTAGCCCTCGATGACGACCGTAAACCCACACTGGTCCCACCCATCCTGGCTGAAACAGTTGAAGAACAAACGAAACTCGAAGAAGGCAAAAAGCGACAGGCGGAGCGACTAGCGAGAAGAAAATAACCTTCGCAATGGCACGGTGAGACCGTGCCACTGCTGTATAATTATGAGCATGACAACCTCCCTGCCGGTTAATCCCTCCGAAGAAGAAGGCGAAACCAAAGAACGCGTTGCGCATCCCTTTCGCACGTTGCGCGAACTGGTCGATTACGTCTCAGGTAAGTCACTACCTCCCATCGAAGTGGAAGAAGGCGGCAAGGCTGAATCGCTGCCATTCCCATTTCTGGCCATCGTTGGTCAGCAGGAAATGAAACTGGCACTCCTGCTTGGCCTGATCAACCCCAATGTGGGTGGGATCCTGCTGATAGGTCCACGCGGCACTGCGAAAACAACTGCCGTCCGTTCCTTGCTGGACTTGCTCCCCTCCGTGGAACGCAGCCTGTGCTACTATGGCTGTCTGCCGGAGGATATCGAAACGGGGGGATTGGACGCAGTCTGCCCGGATTGTGCAACAAAATTTGCCGAAGGCATCCCTCTCACAGCTCCCGATCGCGTACGTCTGATTGAACTACCGCTCAACGCCCGTATCGAGGACGTAGTGGGAGGAATTGATGAACGCGCCGCTGTCACCAATGAACGTCTGCGCGTGAGGCGTGGGATTCTGGCGCAGGCAGACAAAAATCTGCTCTATATCGATGAGATCAACCTACTCCCTGACGACATTGTGGATGCGATCCTGGATGCCGCTGCTGCCGGGACTTACACCGTCCGGCGTGGACCTGTGGCTGCCACCTACCGCGCAAGATTCGTGCTCATCGGATCAATGAACCCCGAAGAGGGACGTCTCAGGCCGCAGATTCTCGACCGTTTTGGACTGCGCATCATTGTCAAGGGTCTTGAAAAGTCGGATGAGCGTCTTGAAGCCTACCGGCGTGTCCAATTCTACTTATCTAGTCCGCGTTCGATGATTTCACAATATTCAGAAGAGATGGTCGAGGCAGCTGATGAAATAAAATCCGCACGCAAATTACTACCAAAAGTTACGCTTTCGGATAAAGTCGCTCGCCCGGCAATTTCAACGGCACAAAAATTGGGAATTGACAGCCTGCGGGCTGAGATCACCTGGTTCGAAGCTGCACGCGCTTATTCGGCTGCCGACGGTCGAACGGAAGTCACCCCTGATGATTTGAAAGCCATCGCACCTATGTGCCTGCGACTGCGCAGATCGGTATTCATGAGCGAGTATTTTAATAATCAGCAAACGGAAGAAGAAGAGATGGAAAAATTGCTGGCCAGCTTCAAGATAATAAAAAGGACCGGCAATCGAAAAAAATGATCCCAGGACCAGCATACTGCATCATTACCAAGCGGCTCGTCATCCGCTGTTACAACCCGGAAGACGCTCCCCTGCTGGCAGCTTCGATAACGGAAAGCCTGGAACATCTCAAGCCCTGGATGCCGTGGGCACATTACGAGCCT
>JBGOXG010000211.1:0-3822 GCA_041479025.1 Anaerolineae bacterium | reverse complement strand
GGGGTGATGACTGAAGAACAGGTCGAGTATGTCAGCCGGGTGATTCGGAAAGAAATCTGATGCATGAGTTCCCCCCGCCCCGCCAACGCGGTCTGCTGTTGCATGGCGTTCTGATCCTGGTTCTGCTCGGCCTGTTGGGTTTCGCATTGTGGGAGTTGTTCCAGGCGGAAGTGGGACCTTCCTTTACCATCTATGTCCTACTGGTATTGGGGGCTTTCATCACTCTACCATTCCTTGGTTATCGCGCTTTTGCGTTGTGGAAAGCCAATTACACTCTCGATCGCGACAACCTTCGTCTGGAGTGGGGGCTGCGGGGTGAAGATATCCCGATTTCAGATGTGGAATGGGTGCGCTCGTCACATGATCTGGCGACCCCATTGTCCCTACCGATGTTGCGCATGCCAGGAGCGGTGCTGGGGAGCCGCCGGCACCCTGATCTGGGCGAAGTGGAATTTCTCGCCTCCGACTCGGGGAACTTGCTGCTGGTCGCAACAGCCAAACAGGTCTATGCCATTTCACCTGCGGATGCCGCGGGCTTTGTCTCCAGTTTTCAGCACGCAATTGAGCAGGGGAGCCTTGCCCCTGGGATCGGCCACTCACAATACCCCTCTTTTGTCCTTTCGCTGGCATGGGAGAACATGCTCGCCCGCTACCTGTGGCTGGCTGGGTTGTTTCTTAACATCGGACTGCTCGCCTGGGTGACCGTGCTCATTCCCGGTCTTGAGACCGTTGCTCTGGGTTTTACCCCCACCGGTGAACCGCTGGTGGTGCCTGCCATACAGCTCATAATTCTTCCCATTTTAAGCGTCTTGTTGTATGTGACTGGCTTCATCGCCGGCCTCTATTTCTTCCGCTGGGAGGAATACAAGACACTGGCATTCATCCTTTGGGGCACCGGTGCTTTCTCTTCGTTGCTCTTTCTGATTTCAGTCCTGGTACTGCTCAATACTCCTGTCTGACCATGAAGCTCGTCGCCGGATTTGTCATCGCCGTCATCATTGCATTCGCCGCCTACCGTGCCCACAGCTTAAGTCGCTCCGGGGCAATGGCGGCGGTCGTGGTCGGTACCGTCATTTTTGGGATTGGCGGCTGGCAATGGGCGGTACTGCTTCTGACGTTCTTTATCACCTCCAGTGCGTTGACCCGTGCCTTTAAAAACCGAAAATCCGGACTGAGTGAAAAATTCTCCAAAGGCGGCCAGCGTGACGCCGGTCAGGTCTTTGGCAACGGCGGTCTGGCGACCCTCTTTGCCGGTCTGACCGCCTTCTACCCGAACGATCCGCGCTTATGGCTTGCCTTCGCCGCTGCGCTCGCGGCTGCCAATGCCGACACCTGGGCAACAGAACTGGGTGTCCTCAATCCGCACCCGCCCCGCATGATCACCAACCCAAAAAAGGTGGTCGAACAAGGAACCTCTGGGGGAATCTCACTCATGGGGACTCTTGCCGCCCTGGCCGGGGCAGTGCTGATCGGCCTGCTCGCCGGAGCGTTATCTCCCGGACCCGATCCCTGGACAACGGTCATCATCGTCACCCTGGCAGGGCTGCTCGGCTCGCTGTTTGACTCGCTGCTCGGAGCTACCGTCCAGGCGATGTACCATTGTCCGTCCTGTGAAAAGGAAACCGAACGATATCCCTTGCACACCTGCGGCACGCCGACTGTTCAAATCCGCGGCTGGAGGTGGCTGGATAATGATTGGGTTAATTTTGCATGCGGGGCGTTTGCAGTAGTCGTGGTTCTGTTAATTTAACAGCTTTCCAAAAAATGACCTGCCAGTTATTGGAATCTGACAGGTCCTTAAAGACTGTCATACGCCCCACACCTTGAAATCCTTCAAAATGGAGCCGCCAATGAATTCCCGTAAAATCGAATTGTCCGGGATCATTTCCGTCTCCACCGGCAGGAACCATTCGAGAAAAGCCAGCAAGCGTTTTGTCTCTCTATATTCAGGCGTCCCCAGGGGTACCTGGCGCAACAACGGTTCGACAATGGGACCGAGCACTGAGAGTTCATAGACCAGCGCAGAGTTGAACATAACGTCCGCGTTTTCCTGATAAGGGAAGATGTGCCGCTCCTCTCCACGACGCACCGATTCCCAGCGTCGGATGGTCTGCTGGGCAGAGTAACCGCGTTCATGGGTATCGCGCACGATGCGGCGGATCAGGCGCGTGTCGGTCGTGGAGACACGGTTATGCCGGTCGAGGTTGAGCTGCGTCAGGCATGAGGCATAGATCCTGAACGCGTGCCCGGCCAGTGTGGATGGGATCAGGCGCGGGTTCAAACCATGAATCCCCTCCATGATGATCAGCTGGTCATGCCGCAACCGGACGACATCCCCCCGCATCTGTTTTCCGGATTTAAAATCATAGCGGGGCAGCTGCACCTCGTCACCGTGCAGGAGTCGGGTGAGATGGTCTGCCAGTTGATCCAGATCGAGCGCTTCCAGCGCCTCGAAGTCAAAATTTCCATCCTCGTCGCGCGGCGTCCTGTCCCGATCCACAAAGAAACTATCCAGTTCCAACGCATAAGGCGAAAGCCCTAACGCCAGCATCTGCACGGCAAGACGCCTTGAAAAGGTGGTCTTCCCCGACGATGAAGGGCCCGAGATCAGGATAACCCGGACTTCGTCGTGGTGAGCGGCAATTTGCTGTGCGATGGATGAGATGTGCTGCTCATGCATTGCCTCGGAGACCAGAATGACCTCGCGGCTGCGTCCCGCCTCGAGGGCATTGTTCAACGACCCCACATTGTCGATACCCAGTTTTTCCAGCCAGTCGCCGTACTGCCGGAAGGTGGCAAGCAACTTGGGATAGTCTTCCATGGGCGTGATGGTGGTGGGAGCACGGCGTTGAGGGAATCGTAACGTAAAACCGCCATCGGCCGGTAGAAGGGCAAACCACTTGATGTAACCAGTAGAGGGGACCATGTAACCGTGGTGATAGTCGATATGGGCACCGATATTGTAAAGTGTGACATACGGCTTGCGCCGGTAGTGCATCAGACCCACTTTATCGGGATAGTTTTCTCTTTCAAAAAAGGCGATCGCCTCGGCGATGGGCATTTCACGGCGCTCGAAGGGCAAATCCGCCTCGACCAGGTCCCTCATTTCATTCTGGAGAGCCATCAGTTCATCACGTGAGAGCGGTACACGACCTGTAATGTGGCAGTAATAGCCTCCGGAAGAGACGGAGTGATCGATGATAAGCGCTGCCTCTTTAAAAAGTCGCGAGAAGGCAGTCTCCAGCAGGAAAGTCAATGAACGGCGATAAATGCGCATGCCATCCGCATCTTTCATCGTGACCGGCTCGAGAGATGCTTCCATGAGAACCGGATAAGTCAATTCGTGCAGTTCACCGTTGATGACCGCTCCAACAGCCGGCGCGGGCAGGGTATCGAGCACGGGCTTGAGGAAATCAGATGCACATGCCCCGCGAGGTCCTTGCAGGACGCGTCCGTCGGGTAAATGAGCCTGAACATTTTCACTTGAGGTGACAAAGGATACTTGAGAGGCGCACATGGTTTATCTTCCAAACATATTCAAATAGCCGAGAAGAAGGATAGGATTGAAATCTTGTAAATTTTTATCTACGCCACAATTATCAGGATGAGATTAAATTGATCAACTTAGTCAAACTATAATTATACCGGTATCCCTGCCAGCAATTTTTCAGGCTGGTGAGTGTAGGCGTCCAGAGCAAGATCGCCTTTGGTAAGGGCAAGCAGAGTTTGGGTGAGCAACGTATTGACCGGTGTCGGGATACCCGTCCTTCCCCCTGCCCTCACGACCGCCCCGTTGAGATAATCCACCTCGCTTTTGCCGCG
>JBGOXG010000036.1:0-16731 GCA_041479025.1 Anaerolineae bacterium | reverse complement strand
CTAACAGCTTGTGTTAGTGATAAGGGTTTACAATTAAGGTCTAATTAGTCTATAATATAATTATATAACGTAAATGTCCAGACTGCTTATGCAAAATCCATTTTGCGGGCTTAGTCCGCGCAAGGGATAAGCCACCGAAGACTGCTTTGTTATGCAATTTAGGGAGTTTATCCCTCAGCGGAGCCCGATAGCTGAGCAGTTTAGGATTATCAATCAAAACAAAACGATGCGCGCCATCGTCGTAAAACCCTGAGGAGGACTCGATGGGCGATAAAATCACCATCAGCGGCAATATTCAAAACTCGATACTCAACGTCAAATCTACACTGACAAATGTGCGCCAGACGGTAGGCACAATCCACACTGACGATGAGGCTGCCCGCGCTGAACTGCAGCGTTTAATCGAACAGCTCAGTCAAGTGCTGGAACAAGTCCCTGAAAGCCAGAAAGACGAAGCCGAAGCAGTGGCGGTCTCAGCCCAGGCGCTCGTCGAAAACGCCAAGGCTGAAAAGCCAAACAAGTCTTTGCTGCAAATTAGCGGCGATGGATTAAAGAAGGCCGCTGAGAACCTGGCTGAAGTGGCGCCAACTGTGTTGAGCATTGCCAGCCAGGTCATCATGGCGGTGATGCGCTTAAAGGGATTGGGATGACCGGGCAATGTGCGCGAGAGCACGCGGTTCTTCAGTTTTGTACGAATTAATATCCTATGACAGAACAATCCCATTCGGGAGAAGATCAGGCCGGACACAGCACCCTTGAAAGCGGCGGCGATGTTATTAGCATCAGCGGGAATATTGTTAATTCCACGATCATCGTCAAGTCCATCGTCAAAGATGAGCAGGTTGTTGAGCTGGAGAAACTCCCACCAGAAGCAGGCGAGCCTCCCTACCAGGGACTGCAATATTTCGACGAAAGAGATGCCCGGCGTTTTTTCGGGCGCGAGCAGCTCACTGTCCGGCTGATTAGCCGCTTGCAGCGTTCGCGTTTTCTGGCTGTCATCGGCGCGTCTGGCAGTGGTAAATCATCTTTGGTGCGGGCAGGTGTAATTCCAGCGCTTAAATCCGGTGAGCGCCTGGCTGATGGCTCTCAGCCGCCCACCGACAGCGCGCACTGGTCTTACCGGGTCTTTAATCCCGGAGGCCATCCATTGGATGCGTTGGCCGCCACCCTTTCCAAAGAAACCGACCTGCCCAGCCAGATCAAGAGCCTTCGCGACGAGTTAGCCAGCGATCCCAAGTCTCTGGCTTTTGCCGCCCGAAGCCTGTTATCCCAGGAAAACAGCCAGCATTTGCTGCTGGTGGTGGACCAATTTGAAGAAATTTTTACGCAAGCACGCAGTACCGAGGAGCGACAGGGATTTATCAATGCTCTCGTCGCAATCGCCAACCCGCAAGACGACCAGCCGGTTAGTTTGTTGGTTTGTCTGCGGGCTGATTTTTATGCGCAGGTAGCGCTGCATGACCAACTGCGCGAGATGGTTTCGCAACACCAGGAATTTATCGGGGCGATGAACCGCGCTGAACTGGTGGATGCCATCGTTGCCCCATTGAATCAAAACGGGTGGAAGATTCAGGAGGGGCTGGTCAAGGTTATTTTGGATGATGTAGGCTACGAACCAGGGGCGCTGCCACTGCTATCTCATTCCTTGCTCGAAACCTGGAAACGACGCCGTGGACGCACATTAACTCTTTCCGGTTATAACGAGTGCGGCGGAGTAGATGGCGCTATCCGCGAAACAGCTGAGGTGGTTTTTCGCCAGCGCCTGACCCCCAAACAGCAAGCGGTTGCTCGAATGATTTTTCTACGCCTGGCCGAAATCAACGAGGATGCCCAAGACACACGCCGACGAGCCTCTTTTAGCGAACTAATTACCCGCTCCGCCGATGAACTGACCATCCAAACAGTGATCAATATCTTGGCCGATGCCCGCCTGGTAACCACCGGCACGATTGAACCGGGCGACACAAAAGTAGTGGAAGTGGCGCACGAATCTTTAATCCGCGAATGGCCGACCCTTAGGCAGTGGCTTAACGAGGATCGCCAGGGTTTGATCTTGCATCGCCAGCTTACCGAGGCAGCTGAAGATTGGACAAAAAACGAACGGGATTCCGGCTTGCTTTTCCGCGGGACGCGCCTGGCACACGTCCAGGCATGGGCCGCACAGGGGAACAATGCTGACACGCTCAGCCTGGAGGATGTCGAATTTCTGGAAGCCAGCCAGGTTAACGCCCGTATTGAATCAGAAAAAGAGGCTCGGCTGGCTCGCTTACGGCGAACCCAACGCATCTTCGCCGCTGTCACTGCCTCGTTGCTGGTGCTGGTGGGTATTCTGGGCTATATAAGCCTGCGGCCCAACTCACCGCCAGTAATGACTGGGCTATATAATGTGGCAGTAACCCAGATTGGAGAAATCAACCCCAGCGGGCAGGTACGTTTGAGCACCGAGAGTGATAAAACGACATTCAGCCAGGATATTACTCAAGCCCTGCAAAGTGCGCTGAAAAACAATCCCAACATCCTGATCTGGCAGGACAGCCCCGAACTGAAGCGGCAGGGGGTGCAAATTGGAACACTGGAGAGTAATACGCCAGAAGGGCAAACCCCGGCAGCTGCCAGTCTTGCGGAACGCCTGAACGCTGATATGATCATTTACGGTGCCATCGATCATCGCCAGCAGCCACCTGTGCTAAATATCCAGTTGTATCTCGCACCGAGATTGTCAGATACATTGGATGAAGTGAAGGGCAACTTTCAGTTAAATTCTCCAATTCCGATGACCACGAACTTGCAAGCTGGGCCCGTAAAAAGGGAAATCGCCCGACAGGCAGAATTGTTGGCGACTTTAGCGCTGGCTCAATCTGAAAGCCAGCTTGGGCATACCCTGGAAGCTCTGGAGTATTACCTGAAAGCGGCTCAGATCGAACCTAATTCTGATATCCTTCAGTTTTTCATCGGCCGTGAATATCTGTTTAACCTCGAACGACCAGTCCTGCAAGTAGCCCGTCAGGCATTTGAACAGAAGGCTTTGGAAGCCCTGAAGAAATCCTTGCAGCTAAACTCACAAAATGCCCGGGCGAGTATTGGGTTGGGCAGCCTATACTTGAGCCAAGCCAAACAACTGGTCGAAGAGGCCACTTCCACAGGTATTACCGACCAAAGCTTTCAACAGACGACGCAGCTACTGGACCAGGCCGAATCCGCTTATGAGCAGGTCTTGCAGTTAAAGGTTAACTTGGCAAAGTACGGCGTTCCAGTACAAGACATTGCCCGGCTTGGACTGGGTGACGCACGGCTCCTACGCGGCATCGTATTAGCTGGATATGACCAGCCTGAACCGGCGAGTGAAGCCTTTCGCCAGGCAGTGCAAATGCTCAAGGATACCTTGCCTGCCTTTCAGACTCCAGGCTTAAACCGTTACCTGGCGCAAAACTTCCAGTTCCTCGGGAACGCTTACCAGTGGTCCGGAAATTTGTCTGAATCGGCAGGCGATTACCCGGCAGCAATAGAGTCCTACCAGCAGGCCATTAAGCAGTTGGATGCCTGCTTGGCCCTCGGCGAGAACTCACCAGATCGGGTCATCCAATTTGAGATTGTGGCAGGTAACTGCCAGCCAATGCACCAGCAAACCGAGCAGCGCTTGCAGATATTACAAGGAGGTTCATGATGATATCCAATCCATCAACCAATCGCCATCATAAGCGATTATTGCGAAATAACATCCTATGTTTAGGACTTTTTATTTTCCTGACTGGTTGCAGCCAGGCCACGCCCATCATTGTTACAGTCTTGGTACCGGATGCATCGACTCAAGCGCTTCAGTCTACGATCGGACCCCAAACGAATATTCCCGATGCTACTTCCACCCCGGAGGCAACAGTACTACCGGAGGTCACCAATATAACAGGGGCGTCATGCACAGTTCAGCAGGATTTAAACCTGCGCAGCGGTCCCGGCACTGCATACAACCCGCCGATTGCCATTCTGAAGGCCGGTACTAAGCTTGTGCCGAGTGGATACAATTCGCAAGGTGTGCCGTCCGGATTGTGGGTGCAAGTACAGGTGGAAGGTACCTCCCAGACAGGTTGGGTAAGCGCCGGGATCCAATACGTCTCCTGTAACCTGGAATTGGCTTCACTGCCGGCTGTGGCCGTCCCGCCCCCGCCCAAGCCAGCTCCGCCCAAGATAGGCACGGGAGTTGTAGACGGAAATGGGATCAGCTACTTCCGCTCATCCATGGAATTTGACCCCGAGTACTTTTTTCGTATGTACGTATTCCGCTCGGATGATCCGGACGAACAATTCTCCGCAAACAAGGACGGTCGAAATATTGCCTCAGTCGAATTTACCGTCACCTCACTGGATGGCGACGTGATCTATTATGACCATATAGAAAATAATGCCGGATACTGCATCTTTGGGGGTGGAGAACCAGATTGCAGCCCATGGATCTATGAAAATGGGCAGTATAGATGGGCAATTGGAGGCGACCCGGTGCAGCCCGGAAACTACCAGCTGACAATCACCGTGAATTCTAATGATGATCAGGTCGGTGTTTGGTTTTGGGACTCCAAAAATCCCGTCTCAATTACCCTTCCCTGACAGTGGCGCTCTTCTCCGGCCCATAACGACCTTGAAGCATTTCTCAGTATGCCAAGCTGGTGGGATGCTGCCAACGCGTAGGATAAATCCAATTCTAACTGAACACTACGCAGTCCCCATAAAAATTTTGCGGCGGGGACTGTCGTCTTCAGGCGACAGAGGAAGCCGCTCCTCCTTTCAAAGTGGTACCATAGAACAAACGGTCGGACACAAATGATAGCAGGATCATCGCCTCAGCACATATCTGATGCGGCTCTTTACAAACTTCAAATTGCTGGCTGTGTAGAGAAGGTCTACACGTAAGACTTGAACCGCTCAAGAGAGAAACCTTTCTGGCCTGGACGGAGCCTTCAGACGGTAACGTGGCTCGTTGGAGCGTGCGTTGTCTGAGAAGCTGTCGCCTTTAGGTGACAGAGATCGTCACTACCTGCCCTTGGCGCTCGTCCAAAGGCCCCCGCGAAGTATCCGAATTACTTCTTGTCCAACTGAATCTTCATGGGCATCCAGTAATTGTCGATCCAGCCTTGTCTGATGGACTCGTGGTACTCATCGGGCACTCCCCGATGAGTAAAAATTAAGCGCGTCCCACGTTTGACACGAACGAGGCGAAACGTAACCCGTGAAAGATGATCGTCAGGCCAATCGCTGGCATGCCAGGCCTGGACGATTTTTCTGTCTGGATCCAAATCCAGATTCGTCCCCGTAATATAGCCGTCATACGCCATGATCGTACCTCCCACCTTTCGGCTAATGCTGGCTCGAGCGCCTGTAAACCTGGCATGTTTGCGCGAGTCCATCAGCATCTCATATACCTCATGCGGCGTGGCTTTGAACGTCACGGATTGGCGAATGAGTTTGGACATCTTGATCTCCTTTAGAGTCGGTACGAACTACGCACAGATCGCACTCGATTAAATAATTCAGTATTATCCATTTTACGCAAGACCGCACTTGCGTTGTGGGCAGGTGAGCTGAGTGGTACACTGCCTGCCCATAGCGTTCGTCTGAGGGTCTGCTGCAAGTCGTAGTTGGGCGCTATCTTTTTATCCATGGCTTTTCCCAATTACAAGCAATTACCTCCTATGACCTAAGCGGGTGCAAGGCAGTCGGTAACGGTTGGCCAGAGATCCATACACGCACAGTCTGTGTGAACAACTCCGGTGCAGTCAGGTTCCAGTTGTGTTCTTCGGCCAGTGACATCTTCCGTGTGTGTACTACTTCATATGCCTGTGCGCCTGGGATGGCAGCCGCGAGATCGCGGGCTGATTGACGCATCGCAGCATATTCGCGTTTCCCCACGACAATCAGTGTGGGGGCCTTGACTCGGTCTAGTCCTTGCGGTAGGCGGAACCGTTGATTTTCGATCATGACATTTGTGAATCCGGTCTCTGTCAATTCCCTGAAGATTTGACTGAATTGCGGATAATACTTATCGGGAACGCCAGCAGCGTATTTCATGTTCAAACGGATCCACCATGGATTGTTCTTGAATGGCGGGACCGACCAACGGAATGAAAGCGCGATTAATCCCGGTGTCAGCAGACTTCCGCCGGGTATGGACCGCACCAGGGCGCTGCTGATAATGGCGTGATTCACCAGTTCCGGTGCAAGCTTTAATAACGCGACAGTGATTTGTGCCCCTTCAGAAAGACCAACTACATGTGCCTTTCCATCGTGTGCCCGTACTCGAATGAGTTCGGCAATCCGTTCGGCACTACCTTAAATGGTGAAAGGCTTTTCGTTCACACTCTGACCTTGCTCGGGCAGATCGGGGACAAGGCAGTGATAGTCGCCGAGTTGTTCAATTTGGGGTTGCCACATCCACCCAGCGCCACCGCCACCGTGCAGAAAGACAACCGTGGGCGCGGTGGCCGGGCCAGATTCTTGAATGTAGAGCGCCATGGAGTTTTCCTTTTCAATTCTTGCTTTATCGGAGTTTCGTCAATTTGAACCAGGAGTCCAACGGTTTGCGACTGCGCAGCGTCCCTCGCGCAGCATCCCTTAGGGACGCAGCGACTCATACTTGCGAAGTGGTTAGGTGAGCGGAGTGGGACACTGCCTGTCCTCAGCCTGCCAAAGGGACTGCAACTCATTGGTAGCCCGCGTAACATTTGCGCCTAGGATAGGCAATCCTCGTAGACATTCAGAGGTGATGTGGGGTAATTCCTTAATGTAACGATTTTGGGTTCGAACTCTTGTGCCAAACTGACTATAAGCGCGTCCTAAAGTGCTGTCGGATGTATTCCAGCGCGGGGGGATCGATCTTGCCTTCGGCAATCTGGCAACGTTCTTCAAGGTTTTCCGTGCCGGTGAAAACTTCAAAAGCAGCGCGGGTTGCTTCATCATAAACGCCGCTGGGCAGTCCGTTCAGATAGCCTAGATGAATTAACAACTGCTGGATTTCTTTAGCCAACGTTCCTTCAATCTTGATCTGTGCCTCAGGCTCTGACTTGCCGAAATATAGATGATGAAGTTTGAGCAGTGCCTGCAACCGCTGAACTGGCTGCTGATCATCGTCCACGCGCAGGTCTAGGTACCGGTCATTGAATCCGCCATAACCACCTTTTGGTTTGACCACCAATACCGCGGCTGCCTGTCGTCCCCGCGAATCACCTCCGGCTTTCTCACCGGCAGCCAGCGCGGCCACGAGTCGATCTGCCAACTCACCTGTAGTGTGCTCGAAGGTATGCGCCATCGCCTGCACGGTTTCAGCACTCACTAGGATGTTGCCCTGGCAGGCAAAATAGCGGCCAGTGAGATGACCAGCCCAAGCATAGCACCCCGATCCGGTATACGCTGCCGAACCTCCGTGAGCATCCACCAGACCCACTTGCCGCGACGCGTGCCCTTCATCTTCAGAGATCAAACGATCTAGCACCTCTTGCGCGGAGAGACCGTTTGCTATGAGTTCCAGGCCGTGCGGTCCAAAAGTAGTGTTGACATATGACTGTGTGGCTACTGCCCCAACGCCGGCTTGCGCCCAAGGGACAAATGCCCCCACCGCCAAGAACTTGGAGGCTACAGCTACGCCCCATGCCTCCTCCTTGGGGCTATAAGCAACGATTGAAAATGTTGAGGGGTGAATCATTTTTATCTCCGCAAATGTGGGTCCAGCGCATCGCGCAAGCCATCACCTAAGAGATTGAGCGACAAGACGACTAGAAAGATAGCCAGACCTGGGACAATTGAGGCGTGCGGCGCCAAACGGATGAATTTGTGACCCTCACTCAGCATGATGCCCCACTCCGCCGCCGGTGGTTGAGCCCCAAGCCCGAGGAAACTGAGACCGGCCGCGAACATGATCATCCAACCTACGTCAAGAGTGGCTGCAATGATTAGAGGCGGCAGGGAATTGGGAAAAAGGTGAGTAGCAATTATGTGCCATTTGTCAGATCCGAGAGCATGCGCAGCAAGAATATACTCGCGTTCCCGCAAGGCTAACACTGAGCCGCGAACGATTCGGGTGTAATAGGGAATACCCACAATTGCCACCGCCAACATGGCATGCTCCAATCCCGGTCCGAGTGCCGCGACGAGCGCAAGCGCCAGAAGGATGGCTGGAAAGGCCATCAGAATATCGATAAGTCGCATAATGATCGTATCTAACCATCCCCCGTAGAAACCGGTCAGCAATCCGATAAGTGTTCCCGCGGTCATGGCAAGGAGTACCGCAGAAAAGCCCACGAGGAGAGATATCTGACCACCCCATATCAGGCGGCTGAGAATGTCGCGACCAAGATCGTCGGTGCCCAAGAAATGACCCGGAGTCCCAATGGACAGGAGGCGAAGCCGTAAGTTGATTTCGAGAGGATCGTAGGGAGCGAGTATCGGAGCAAGGAGGCTGACCAGGATAACAAATATAAGCCAGAACGCGCCAAGCAGGGCAAACTTATCTTTCCGCAGGCGGCGCCATGTTACCTGAAACAGGCTTTGCTGCACTGGCGTTTTGACTTGCTCAGTCAATCCTTCGACTTCGCTGGCTGTGTCTAACAGCCCAACATCTTCCAACTCATTATTCATTACTGTAATCTACTCTACTGGTAGTGAATTCGGGGGTCCAGATACGAATATAGAATATCCACGATCAGATTGATCACCACATACGAGGAGGCCACAAGTAGGATCGCGCCTTGCACCAGTGGAAAATCACGGGCCATGATGCCGTTCATCATTAGCAAACCGATGCCTGGCCAGGAAAAGACGATTTCTACCAGAATGTCACCTCCCAGCAAGTATCCCACTTGCAGGCCAACCACAGTGACGATCGGGATCAATGCGTTCCGCAAGGCGTGCTGGTAGATGACCAGCCGCTCGATCTGCCCCTTGGCCCGCGCTGTCCGGATGTAATCCTGTTGCATGACCTCCAACATACTGGATCGAGTCATGCGTGCAATAATAACGGCAGCTCCGGTGGCAAGGGCTATAGACGGCAACACAAGATGCCTAAGGAGGTCCGGAAAGCCTTGCTGGTTGGGGGACTGCATACCGGAGACTGGCAGGATGCCGAGGTAAATCGAAAAAAAGATTTGTAAGAGAATGCCCAACCAGAATACGGGCATGGAGAAACCTATCAGAATACCAACCATTGAGACGCGATCCCAAAGCGAGTACTGGTGTGTGGCCGAGATGATCCCAGCCGGGATTCCAAAGAGGATCGCCAGCAACGCGCCGAACAGGGTAAGATACGCGGATGCCTGAAAGCGCGTCAGAATCAGCGGGAGCACCTCCCGTTTGAGCTGGATCGAGCGTCCCCAGTCACCCTGGAGCACGCGCCACAGCCAACGAAAATACTGGATCAAAAACGGCTGATCCAGGCCCAGATCGTGTCGCAACTGCGCCAGTGATGTCGCGTTGGCTTTTGGTCCCAGGATAATGAGCGCCGGATCACCGGGTGCCAGCTGCAAGATGAGAAAGACTAGAAAGGAGACCCCGAGCAATACAGGAATTAACGCCAATATCCGCCGAATTATGTAGCCTGTCATAAACATATTTCCTGAACATAAGGCAATGCCCCCGCGTGCGGCTCGCGCCAGGCGGACAAAAACCACACGCGGGGCGATAAATGGTGGGCTCATCAGGTCGGGAATCGCCACCAAGTTTTCCTGCTCAAACGAGACTCAAGGTAGCGTAGCCTGGCTGTATTGTCAACTTCAGCTATGGCTCGACCAAAATATCTCGGAAGCGGAAGTCGCCGGTGGGATGAAGCTTGAAGTTCTTGATGCTGTTCTTCATCACCACAATCTGCGTTTCATGATCTATCGGAACCCAGAAGGCATCCTCCACCAGCATCTTTTGAGCCTGAACGTAAAGTTCAGTCCGTTTGGCCTGGTCAAGAGTGGTGCGCGCCTCGCGCAATATCTTGTCCACTGCATCGTCTTTACAATGGCCAAGGTTGAAGCCGTTAGGCGGATATTGATCGCCGCTCAATAAGATGTAAAGGAAGTTGTCTGGGTCGCCGTTGTCGCCGATCCAGGACATTTGGAATATCTCAGGCAGCGTCTGGGCATCTTCAACGATGGTTTTGTCCAGATAGGTACCCCATTCAAAGGTCTCAATCTTGACATCAACCCCCACTTTTTTCAAATCCGCTTGGATAGCCTGGCCCATGGCCACTGGCTGTTGCATGCCAGAGCCGGAGGTTGGTACCCAGAAGTTAATCGAAAGACCATCGGGATAACCTGCCTCAGTCAAAAGTTGCTTGGCCTTTTCCTGGTTAAATTCGTAGCTTTGTACGTCAGAAGTGTAGCTCCACAAAACTGGCGGGAGCGGACTGTTGGCCAATGTGCCAGTGTTTTGAAGGATGCCCTCAACAATGGCCTGGCGATCAATAGCATAGTTCACTGCTTGTCTCACCCTTACATCGTCAAAGGGCGCTTTCTGGCAATTGAAAACGACATACCACGTATGCATGCCTGGTTGCTCCACCGTGGTAAATCGTGTGTCTGCTTTAAGGCGGGCCAGATCGTCTGGGGGAATATTCACAATGAAGTCTACACTACCGGCTTCCAGTTCATTCAAACGGGCCTGATCGTCAATGATCGGGCGGTAGATTACCTTGTCCACGCTAGGCGCGCCACCCCAGTAATCTGGGTTCTTTTCGAGCACAATCTCAATGCCTGGTTTCCAACTCACGAATTTAAAGGGACCGGTGCCGACCGGGTTTTTAGAGAAGTCCCGGCCATATTTCTTGACCGCCGTCGGGCTTACGATGGTAGCCGAATGCATGGCCATATTAGCTAGGAAGGGCGCAAATGGTTCTTTCAGCGAGATGCGAACAGTGAAGTCATCCACTTTCTCGATCTTATCCACCATGCTGAACGTAAAGTCGGCATACGCGAATTCGCCTGTATCGTGATAGGGATGGTTCGGGTCGAATTGACGCTCGTAGCTGAAGACTACCGCATCCGCGTTGAAATCAGTGCCATCGTGGAATTTGACCCCTTGGCGCAGATGGAAGGTATAGACCTTGCCATCAGCGGAGATGTCCCAACTCTCGGCCAATGCTGGCTCCACCTCGGTGCTCTCATCCTTGAAGTGCAACAGGGCATCAAAGATGTTTCGCCCCGCCCGGGTAGAGTTGTAGTCGGACATTTGCTGCGCATCGAGAGTGACGGGTTCGGCCTGTAGACCGACGACAATGGTACCGCCATTGGCAGCGCCACTCTCTGAAGCGCCTGGAGACGAACAAGCCGCAACACCTAGGCCTAACATGACCAAGATAGCTAGCCAATTCCAATTCCGTAATTTCATTGAAGCCTCCTCATCAAATTTTTGCAAGTTTCACGTGATTTTTAATTTATTTTAGTTCATAAAAATATGAGTAGCGGAAATCACTCTCGGCCCAGTAGATGATCTCCCTTCTCCCCCATTGTTGTAATGCCTGTCTCTTATACAGTGGTCAATACTGACACACACCAATAACTTCTCGGGTGATGTATGTAATGCCAACGTTGCCATAGGTTATGTTGTTCCGGCTTTACCACTGAAAGGGGTTTGTACATCTCAATATAGGCTTTTAGCCTTTCTTGCGGATTGTACCATAATGGACAATATCAAATTGGGGCTATGTCATATCAAATATCCTAATGCTGTCACATAGCCAGCACCAGCGGACATGGCGCGGATGCTTTGATAAACTCACCTGTGCTTGCGCACGGTGCAGGCAGAACAGACTTGCCGCACAAATCCCAAAATCTGAATCCCACCGTCAGAGGGCGGGATCAGTTAGTGCTCGAAGAAAGTCGAAACCCCGCCGTACTTCAGCAGGGAAACGGGACACTCCCTAGGCGTAGTTTAAACCCAATTTGGCGGGACGCTGCGCAGTCCCCACTGCCTGCCCTTGGCGTTCGCCTGCCCTGATGCTCTTGCAGGGTCCAAGGATTCCCGCGAAATACCCTAAGGGTGTAGGGGATCTCGCAGCGCGTCGAGTGCATTGGCAATAATCTCTCGAAGGGCATGTTCAACTTTCCAGTTTTCCAAAACTTCTTCGATATTCAAGTCAAATGCTCGTGTTGTCATTTATTGCTCCGAAAGTGAGAACACGCCGCCATCTGTCATGGGCACAGACTCAACAGGTTAACACGTACCATGCGCCAGTAATGCTACCCGTTTTCCCTGATGAAACAGAGAGTTATATGCCGCACAGGCATCAGGAGTGCATGCCAATATCACTCGGCTGATCCCCTTTGCCTGAATTTTTTGTTTTACATCATCAGGACATTCTACTGCTCCATTTACTCCTATTCCAATAATCAGCACTTCAATCCCCTGGTCATATATCCCCGTGATCATGGAATAGGTAAGTTGATGCCCTTTCCTCTCGTGCCATTCCGTAACTTCTTGATCAATGAGCCGAATATCCTTACCGGCGCCGATTCGTCCTTTTTCTGAAGCAGAGTGCTCGATACCACAAATAACATATTTGCCCCACGAGAAATGTTCTATCGGTCCTTTGGAGTCATTAAACATTCTTCCTCCTACTCTTGCAACTAAAGAACTTATGCAACAGCGAACTTCCCCTTTATTTGCAAACGATATGGAATGTAATCAACCAGTTTTCTTGTCGCTCCGAACGACCTAAAATTAGCACCCCAACGGTTTGCGATATCATCCCCGAAGCGTAGCGGAGTGGGACATCGTCCCCGTAGGGGATCGCGCAGCATACCATCAGCGGCAGAGCCGCTGTCCGCCGGAGACGGTGTTGGGCTGCTTCTCATTCGAGCATATTTATTTCACTTTTTATTAGACGAAATAACTCATCCATTTTTTGATCATCAATTATTATTTCTTCTCCTTCTGAAAACCACTTCAATATTCTGCATTTATTTACTTCTTTCTTTGCAATTGACTTATGATGAATTATTGATTGCCTAATAATATTAATATCTCCAAATAAATCACTCTACAATTCATCTTTATTTGCAAAACCTTTATTTTTCGCGATTTCCTCTCTATAATGATCTTCCCAAAATTGATAGAATAAAACTAAACACGTATTCCCGATAAAGTTGATATTTGCACCATTTTCTGATAATCTTTCCTTCCACTCTTTTTGCGAAGTCTTTAAGATTGAATCCATCTTCCCATTATGTGGATTTTTCTTCATATAGTGTATAGCCCGATCATCAAGTTCTTCCTTTGTAAGACTTGGTCCCTTTTTAGCGAGTTCTGTGATTATTGTTTCTTGCATTTTTGCGATACTCTTCAAATTGTCATAAAACGATGATTTACAATCCTTAAATAGGATAAATATTTTTTCAACAATTTCTATATATTCTATTGCAGGATTCATGATGATCCTTTAAAACAGCCCAATTAACAACTAGGTTGACACTCTTAACCTAAACCCCAAAAAATCATTGTTATCGACTTTCATTATACAACCTGTACCTCATAATTCAATTCACCATCAATCACTGGCGTTATTTCTTGCGCTTCCCGCCCACTGTTCCTTGCAAAAATTGCTGAACTAAAGCGGTTAAGAAGCAGGTAGAAACGACGATTTACTGCTTCTTGCATTATTAACTAAACTTTTACTTGCCTTGAGTTGGGCTGAAAGCGAGATTTATTTTAGATATTTTCGCAGTACTCTGTAATTTTCCAGTATTAGCTTCCAGCCGCCTCAACCGTTTGCCAATCTCCTCCTGCCAGTGCGCGCGCATGTAGAGCGGCAGGCTGGGCGCCTTCGCCAGTGCCTCGGCGGACTTCGCCCAGCGCAGCGCTTAGAGCGGGTCCTTCACGCGGTGCTATTAGTGCTTGGAGAGCTCGATGTGGGCGTAGATGTGCCCCTCGGCGGAAGCTTTTTCCCACAGGCGCACGGTGGTCTCCAGGTCGCCGCGCCGGCGCGACAGGACGGAGAGCCGCCGCACCGCCCATTCTCAAGCTTTCCGGCAGGCAAGACATGCCCGGATTGGCGTATCGCGCCAGCATAAGGCAGCCAGCCCCAGGTTTCGGATGGAGGCCTTCCCCAAGCCTCCATCCAGAGCCTGGATCAACAGAGCTCATTTTTGGCTTTCGAGTTTCCTCTTCAACCCCAATGGCCGCAAGATTAAATCTGCGGGGCACCAATCGGTGAAGATGCTTTGCAAGGTCATCAGGCCCACGAAGACTGCAAGTGCAAGCCCGGCATTGACGTCAACCCAATAGGCAATTGCAACGGAAATCAGGATCAGAATGCCTCGGAATAAGTTTCTGCCATTTTCAAGATCCATGGCTGTTATTCCTTTCGCGCGTTGACGAAAAGTCGCCCCCAATGTTTCGCGAGCGCAGAAATCCGCGCAGGAAAAGAAACAAGCCCAGCCCGATCAACAGAATCGCGAAGATCACCCAATCCAGATCAGCGGACTCAAAGAGGATGCGCAGGATCGGACGCGCGAGTTCAAGTCCACCCCACGCGAGCATGAGTATCCCGAAAACCGTGTTATCGTTCTTCGTCGGAAGATCATTGAGAGATCGAACGATATTCACTCCGAGCACAACCAGACCGGTCCCCAGGACTCCAACTCCAAAGGGTATGAAGTCGAACAGGATTGTTATGCCCCAGAGAATAGCTAAAAGCCCCCAGGCTACTGTTTCATATTTGCGGTTCAAAATTTGTATGTTATCCATTTTTACCTTCCATCGTTGTTTTTACAGACGAGTCACATCCACAGCCTCCATTGCTTACAGCCCCAGGAGTGGGGACTGCGTAATTCAGGTCGAGGATAAATTTGTCCATTTTAGTGGCTGCTCCTCCTCGAACCCTTTTCCCGACTTCGATTGCTTCCGCGATTTCCTGCTTGTTGGCTCCGCTTTCAAGAGCCATTGCTGCCGTGGATTTCAAGCACGGCTGGCAGTTTGCAGTGATGGAAGCCCCCACCGCAATCAACGCTTTGATTCGACTATCTAATTCCATGGTGTGTTGTCTCCTTTCCACCCTTAGAGACGGAATTCATAAAAAATAGATACACCCCTGTAATTAAAAACGTCCCGCAGGTTTGTCCTGAGAGGCTTAAACTCCCAACGGCAACCTGCGGGACGGTGGTGTTATGTTGTTCTGAATCAAAGAACCTTCAGTTCGGGTAGGAACTCATTATCTTCGATCCAATAAGAATCGCAATTATTCCTCAGTTCTTCTTTTAGCATTTCCCTGGCCCGATGCAATCTGATTTTGACGGTATCCAGTGTCACCCCCAGAATTTCAGCAATCTCTTTGTTCCTTAGCCCTTCGAACTCACTGAGCACAAGGACCGTCCGATAGTCGTTCGGGAGTTTTTCAACAAAACCCCGAATGCAATCGTTCATTTCCTTCCGGACAAGTTGCTGCTCAACCAGAGGCTTATTCTCTTGCATACAAACAACTCTGTCATCAATCTCGCTTTCATCTTTCTCAATTAAATCATCCGATAATCTTAACTGAGTAACTTGTTGAAAAGATGGGCTGCGGAATTTGTCCAAAGCGGCGTTGGTCGCAATTCGATAGAGCCAGGTGGATAACTTGGCCTCGCCTCTGAAGTCTTCCAATGCCCGGTGAACTTTTACGAAAACCTCTTGAGTCAGGTCTTCCGCCTCACTATCGCCAACCAGGTGGATCAAATAGCGAAGAATTTTCGGCTGAAAGGCATCGTAGATTTCCTGGAACCCTCGTTTACTGTCATCCATCCAGTTCTACTCCTATTCGGTAAAGGGCAATTGCTGTAAATTGCATGGCCTAACCGCAATCGCACGTGGCCTCTTTTTGGCCCGTCAAGGCAGCGCGGATCATGGCCGCGGCGCAACCCACGCCGCTTTCGACTGTGATCGCGCCGGTAACACAATTTAACTGGCAGGCCCCGCATTCCATGCAAGCCTGGGCATTCGTCAATTTGGCAAGGCGGCCATCCATCTCAAACACGGCATGCGGGCAGACTGCCACGCACATGGCGCATCCGTTGCAAAGTTCCGGATCATAGACGAGGGTATTGACTTCATAAGCGTTCAACATAATCGCTCTCCAATCAACGGACGAACACAAAAAATACGGCAAGGAGAATTCCAATCCCGAAGGTCCAGGCCATCGCAGGTATGTAGGCAAACATCTCCCGCTTCACACCACTGCGCGAGGTGAACGTGGTCGAGCCGGTGAAATTGAGCGCCAGGAAAGCCGTGACGGCCGGCATGGCCAGCAGGAACTCCAAAGCCTGCCCAACCTGACGCCACCAGGCCCAGTCGGGATGCCGGAGAAACACAGACAGGGCAAACGGCAGGGCTACCAGCCCGCCCAGGATGAAACCTTTCGTACTGAAGTTATGCGTCGGGAGCCAGGGCAGCAGCAAGGGGAAAAGAACGGCCCCGGCCATGGCGGCAGCCACCGCGGCCAAGGCGGACACGAGACCTCCCACAAAATACAGGACAATTGCCACAGCCAGCATAGGCAAGATAACCTGGACAAATTCTACCGGAGCCAGCACCAGACGGTCGCGCAGTGGGAATTCCACGTGCCGTATCTCCGGCGTTGCCTTGTGCGTTTTGAGATATTCGGGCAGATCAACTGCCCGCACGGGACCATACTCGACCTGGAAACTGGTGCGCTTTTTAACCTCGTGGGCGGCCACACCGGGAGCACCCAACTGGGGCAGGATCAATATCCGGTGATCGACGACTTCGCCAAGCCGG
>JBGOXG010000273.1:0-2672 GCA_041479025.1 Anaerolineae bacterium | reverse complement strand
GTGGTATGAAGATGAGGTGGAGCCAGAAGGATGGTCAAACCCCATCCGTAAGGTGAAAGCTCCCAGAGTTCCAGTGGAACTCTGGGAGCCAGTATCCTTTGAGACTGTAACCCAAATGATTAAGGCTTGCCCGCATAATACTTTCACCGGTGACCGGGATGTAGCTACCCTGCTTTGCCTGCTGGATACAGGGGCAAGAGCCAGCGAGTTCCTATCCGTCAATCTGGAAGACATCAACCAGGCACGTGGGGACATTCTCATCCGCCAAGGTAAAGGGCGCAAGCCACGCACCGTCTATATCGGGAAGCAGTCAAAACGAGCTCTCAGGAAGCTAGTTTAGTGCTCAGAACCGCCACCGCGACGAACATGGAGAGTGCCCTGGAAACACAGCGTGCCAAACACGTTGCCCGGTGTTGTTATAGGGCACACGGACATCACCGTGTATTCCCCAGTCAGTTGCGCGCCCTTCAGCCACCCCTGCGTGATGACGCCAGTAATCACTGCTGTGCCCGTTGTGTTGTTTTGTGTTACGTTGACATCCGCAATAAAGGAGTGTTTCTTGCCGTGGAACTCATAACGAGCGTTGGCTAGCCAAAAGCCGGGCTCCAGAGACAGGTCGTCGCTAAGAACTTCCCCAGCATAACGGCCATTGCCGACATCGCCCCCGACGACGCCCGCCATGGAAATCCCGGCCATCGATGGGTAGTTGGCAGGCTGCGAGGTTGCCCATTTTGTGAAGGTGAAATCGAATGTGTGGCCCTTCACGCCGCCCGCATCAGCCAGGGCCAATTGCATCGGCACTACGGCAAATAGGCTGGTGGCCACCAGGACGAGCGCGAAGAGCATCCTCCAACCTTTGATAGACCGGACTTTCGTCTCCATGGTCTTAAGGCCTTCATTCTTTAGATTTTTCATTTTCCTTTTCTCCTTTATGAAATTGCCAATTAAATATAACCACTAAGAAACACTGCCAATCAGCGCAGACGCCAGATCACTCACACAGTTATCCATATCGACCTGGCACCGCTTGACCGGCCTGAGTACGAGGCAGAGGGCGAAGCAGTTCATCTTTTAAGTCATATTTACCTACCTTTCCTGTACAAGATCCGCTTATATTCAGGCGGTGGATTGAACGGAGCTTACCCCACCGGTTTGAATCGCTAAAGTATATTTATTTTCCACAATGACGATAATTATTACCTTAATAAAATTTTTAGTGTTCCCAAAGAAAACATCGCGGTGGTACTTCCTCGCCGCCGTCCTCGGTGGCGTTAAACAAATGTCGTTTCAGCAGTACAATTGAGAATACAATTACAGGTACAGAATGAATTCTCCAGACACGTTCGGTCAATGGATGAAACAGCGTCGCAAGGAACTCGACCTGACCCGGGAGGAATTGGCTGGTCGTGTTGCCTGTTCTCCCGTGGCAATTAAGAAAATTGAGGCTGACGAACGCCGTCCGTCCAAACCGATGGCCGATGTGAAGAACTGCGGGAGGCGCGAAAGCGAAAGTGTCATGCTCTGGTTCGGGAGTGGCGGCGGGGCAGTAGTCGCCCACCCCGCCGGTCATAACTTAGACGGCAATATCCGACGTCTACTTCAGCGGACCGCGGGTGATTGCGCTATGGCTTTCCAGCACATCAAACAACTTGGCGCTGATATTGCTGATGGCAGGGCTGGACTTGAGCGCCGCCACGATCGGGCCAGCCAGGTAGGACTGCGCGGCGGCTTCGCTTTCAAACAGGTAGATACCGCCCGCCTCGTGCTCGGCCTCGTTCATCAACCAGACCTTCCAGCGCAGGCCGGGCACGTCGGCAATCGGTTGGGCGGCTCCGAGCCATGCCGCCTCTAGATCCGGTCTTGGAATGCTGAACTTCAGATTGAGCTGCAAAATTTTCTGGGACATATTTTTTCTCCTTTGAATGAGTAGTGGCAAATTGGTTGACCATACAACAGTAAAATTCAGACATATAAGGTGAATACTCTCTATCATTAGACCTGAATGTCCATGTCCGCATAATGCCAAAAGGGATATAAAAAGGGATACAATGGCAAAATGATCAGGGAAACCAGCTTCGGGACATGGCTACATTCCCGCCGCCGTCTATTGGATTTGACCCAACAGGCGCTTGCCGATCAAGTCGGCTGTGCGCGCATTACCGTGCGCCGCATAGAGTCTGGCGCATTGAAGCCATCCAGAGAACTAACGCTCATTTTGTTGGAGAAGCTCGGTATCCCTGAGATCGAGCTTCTCCAATGGACTCTCTTTGCGCGCGGCCTTTCGGGGATGCCAACAAGACCTGACGACTCATTCGCAGATAAACCGTTGACAAACTTGCTGGCATTCCTGACTACTTTTATCGGTCGTAAAAAGGAACAGGCGGAAATTATCGAGCTAATAAGCAAGTATCGCCTGGTGACACTGACGGGTTCCGGGGGAATTGGCAAGACCCGGCTATCAGTGAAGGTCGGTGAGCAGTTGTTGGCTGATTATGGGAATGGGGTCTGGTTGGTGGAATTGGCATCTCTCAGCGATCCGGAGCTGTTGCCGCAAACCGTTGCCGGGCTCTTTGGCCTTGCGGCGCAATCCAATATTCCATCCACCGAAATGCTGGTTAACTTCTTGCGCACGAAAACCCTGCTATTGGTTCTCGACAATTGCGAACACTTAC
>JBGOXG010000077.1:0-10201 GCA_041479025.1 Anaerolineae bacterium | reverse complement strand
TGTTTGAACCACTGCAGGAATACAGGAAAACCAGGCTATTGGCTGGGAAAAGCATATGTTTGATGACAAAGGTCTCGGTGAAAGCGTAATAGTTTCCCGGAAAGTCCCGACTGCCCACGTAAACCAATCGACGGGCATCCAGATCGTCAGCATAGCGGTTCTTGTTCTCCTCTGTGACAAGTGTGTTGGTTGCCAGAAGTGCAAGCGGGACAGTGCACTGTTTATTTACGATCTCCCTGCATCCCAGGCCGCCATGAGTGGCAAGGATGAAGACTCCGTATTGATTTCCTTTTTCTTTAAAATACAGATCCTCTACTTGCACTCCGGTGGAGGGAGACACGACACCATACTCCATAAGGTCAAACCAATCTCCAATCTTTCTGGAATCAAAACTATAAGCGGAAGTAAGTCCATTCATGATCAAGACCAGGTCGTTCGAAGGCAGCTCGAGCTTTTCGTTATCGGTGAGCAGCCGCGCTGAGCCCTCACCACTCGAGACGAGGTCGTTTGCAACCTGGACCTCCTGCATGGCAATCGGAACAGGGGCAGCCAGACCCGCAGCCGGTTGCGTGGAAGAATCCACGACTTCCCGGGAGGTGGCAAGGAAGACCGCCTGTCTGCCATTGGTCAATTGCGCCCAGACCGAGCCGTCTGACGAATGACCATAAGCCTCAAAGGCTGGATCACTTCCCAGGTAATTGAGCAGCTGGACCATGTCAGCAACGCCGTCGGGATCCATCGACTGGTGGTATACCTCGTTTGCCCGTTCCACAGCTTGCATCTCTTCGGCATCCGTTAGGCTTCCGTTCGAATTTGGGTTGGCGGAAGGGTTCGCTCCGGGTGTGCACTGGCAGACCATGCTTGTCAGCGCCAGCAGCGACACGATCACCAGAAACGGCGCGGATCGCTGAGCCGGGCTTCTCGGTGATTTTCTGTTCAGGCGATTCTTATTCATGATAACCTCCTCATTATAGACCCAGGGTTAAGATGCCTCCCTCATACCTGGTGTTGCTATTTTATTATCGCGCAATAAGCTGCCCAAAAGCAAGTCATTCCGAAGGGTTCAATGCGCTTGACCAATCCGATCCCCTTTTGCAGGAGCTGCTTGCGGTTCGCTTTTTTCCTGGCCTTTGGCAGACACCTCCCGCCTTCCTTCCTTGCTTGCCCAACGACTTGGCGCGCGGTTATAAACGGCCAGGTCCATGCAACTATCCAATGTTGAAAATACTATAGCCTGAAAGAAATTGAGCCTAGGAACCTTTGGTCGTTGGTTCGCCTCCAACCCGCCCAATAAGAAATCAATTTTAAACAAAGAGACTCTGCGATGTTAGAGTTTCTTATAAATAGAATATCTCTTATTTATGATAATTATGATATAATTCATCTAATAATATCGCGGCCTTGCAGATCGGGGGACAGATCAGCAAGTACGCAAGGCAAGACGACCCTTACAAAACTGATCATAGCTTGGAGAAAAAAAATGAAAAAGACTGGAATGTTCGTAACCCTCGGATTGGTCATTGGCGCGGTACTCCTCGCCTCCTGTACCCCTGCCATCGCAGCCACAAGCCAGAGTTCGAGCTCGAATGCACCCGATTCTGCACCTTCTGCTCCTGTAGCAGCCGTTGCATCAGGGAATTGCACCCTACTGTCGAAAGATGAAGTGGGCGCGATCCTGGGGGAAACGGTCACCGAGGTAAGAGATGAAGCCAGGAGCACGATCTGTGCCTACCAGACTCAGAATATGATCCTGGAAGTGAATTTCCTTAAAACGGGCGGCTTGACCGCTGTCCAGTACATGGATAGCATCCGGTCGATCAATGCCAATAACGTGCCTGTCCCGGGATTGGGGACCGATGCACTCTACAACGGCAATGCGAGCTATGACATCCTCCTCGTTCGTACGGGCGATTTGGTGAATACCTTCGGGCTGAGGAGCGATCCCTCCAGCCAGGTGGCATTATCCCAGGCGGATGTGGAGGCAAAAGAGCTGGCGGTGGCTCAACTGCTGGTCAGCCGCCTGCAATAAACTGGCAATGCCAGGACTGTACAGAACGGGATCGAGGGGGATGCCCCTGACGAAAGATTTCTGGAAACATCGGAACGATGAGACATCCCCTCAATAAATGGGGCTGTCTCAAAAGGCAGCCTCATTTCTGTTAAAAGGGAGAGATTTGGGAAGTTTTTACTCAAGAGGAATAGTGAAAAATAAAAAGCAGCGTGATCAAACCGCTGCTTTTGCCAAATTATGGGCGATGCAGAGGATACCCCACTCCGTGTTGACCTTTTCGATGCCCCTGAGCAGAAATCTTCTGAATCCCCAGTTATGTTTCAACCTGCCGAAGACAGATTCGACCTCGATCGGACGCTTGGAACGCATTTCCTTTCCACGCGGAGATTCCAGATTATCATGAGCTGTTTTTTTTCATCTTCTGCAATTCGACCCCAATGTAGAGCCTGCGATTGTATTTGGACTTTGTGCAGGCAAGTTTCACAGGGCATTCCCGACAATCCGAGCATTCATAGATACGTCGGTCGCTCACATACCGGTTTTCACTGATATTCTTTTTAGTGAAAAGATAGCTCACCTTATTCCCTTGCGGACAGACATATTGATCTTCTTCTGCCAGGTAAGTGAAGTTCTCCGTTCGATATGGGTTGTTCTTTTTATAACGCTTCTTTTGTTCGTAATGAAAGGTATTGTATTTCACATAAGCAGTGATGTTCTTTTCTTGCAGGTAAGCATAATTCTCTTCGCTGCCATAACCAGCGTCTGCGGTCAAAGTCTCCGGATATTCCCCCAGCCAGTTCTTTAGCTTTTCAAGATGTTCTTTCAAGCAGCTCGTATCCCCTACTCGTTGGTGGACACTGTAACCAACCACGAATTGATTTTCCGTACCCATCTGGATGTTATACCCAGGTTTGAGTTGACCATTCAGCATGTGGTCTTCTTTCATTCTCATAAACGTCGCATCTTCATCGGTTTTTGAGTAGCTGTTTCGACCCTTAAATTTCTTCTCCTGCTTTTCATACTTCTCTTCGCGTGGGATGTAATCTTTCTCCAGATCCCGTTTGGCTTTTTTTAGCTTCTTGTTCTTCGGTTCTTTCTTCAGCTTTTCATTGATCCGGCGCGCAGCTTTTTTCAATTCTTCAGAATCGATCTCTTTCCCTTCCCCCGTTTCTTCCAGGTCTTTCTCCCCATACCTTTCTTCATCGGCTGCTTCGATCTCATCGATCTCTTTCAGCAGAGTGCGTACTTTTTCTTGCAGTTTTCCTTTGTTCTTTTCCGTGCTCTTTCGCCACACAAAACTATACTTGTTGGCATTGGCTTCTATTTTGGTCCCATCCACAAAATACTTTTCCAGATCGATATACCCCCGGTCTACTAGCTGTTCGATGACCCCATAGAAAACCTCTTCCACCTCCAACTTCATGATCTCTCCCCGAAATCGATTGATCGTCCGGTGATCCGGTTGGTTCATGCCACTCAACCACAGATAATTGATGTTCTCCCGCAAGGCTTTGGCGATCTGCCGGGATGAAAATATCCGTTGGGTATAAGCATAGATCAGCACTTTCAGCAGCATCTTGGGATGATAGGCGCTGGTTCCTCCTCCCTTATATTTCCGAACAAGTGGTTCTAGATCAAGCCCTTCGATCATCTCATTCACCACCCGCACCAGATGCCCTTCTGGAATCAACTCTTCCAAGTTCGCTGGCATCAACATCGGTTGGGCTTGAGTGTACGGTTTGAATATTTGTCTTTTCATGCCCCCATTATATTAAATTTCCTCATTTTCGCGAAGGAGGCTGTCCCTATTCACTTTTGGGACAGCCTCATGCTTATTTTCCCTATCCCTCATGATCGCTCACCCAGGATGCGGCAACGGGAAATATCGAAGAGAGATTGAAACCGTCCGCTAACGGCTTGCAGCTGGAGTGCAGCTGTTCCTGACCTAAAAAATTGCCCAAAAAAAAGCCGATCCCGCATTTGGTACCATAGCTTATCAAACTATCTCCGGAAATGGGGCGGTGAAATTTTATGAACGCTTTGCTAAGGCAACCCGGTGACTCATCATTGCCTGGTCGCTTGTTTGACTTCAACCGGTCCCACGAATCTTAAAGAATCCCTTAAAGGGATTTTTAATTCTTGTCATAAATGTATGTTTAGAAAATGTATCTTCCTTTTCATTTGACAACCATGCTCGAAGTAATTATAATGAAAGTGCTTTCATATATTCCTTTCATTCAAGGATTCTATGCCACCTAACAAGCCCCCCACCATTTATGATGTTGCCAGGCATGCCGGAGTAAGCATCACCACGGTCTCACGGATGATTAACACACCCGATAAAGTTAACGGCGATACACGCGTTCGAATCCTGGCTGCCATCGACGCGCTTGGTTTCGTACCCAAAGCGGAAGCCCGTGCCCGCGCCATGCGAGGAACTGGGCGGATTGGAGTTATCTCGCCATTTTTCACTGCACCATCTTTTGTCCAGCGTTTACGGGGAATTGCCGAGGCGTTATCTGCCAAGAAATTTGAGTTGGTCATTTACACGGTTGATTCGGCGGAACGCCTGAAAAATCTTCTCTCCTCCGTGCCGCTGACTGGCAATTTGGATGGCCTCATCATACTTTCACTGCCGGTTGATGACGCCGATGCTCGCCGCCTTGTGGACCATGGCTTACCTACCGTGTTGGTTGAGTTCCCGCACCCGAATCTGAGCAGCGTGGAGATCGATGACGTCATGGGGGGACGCATGGCGGCACAATATTTGCTGAAAAAAGGCCATCGCTGCATCGCTTTTTTGGGCGACACTGATTTGCCTGAATATTCCCTCCATCCTGTCAGCCAGCGCCTGGTCGGGTTTCGTCAGGGTCTGCAAGAGGCTGGGATCGAGCTCCCCGATGCGTTTGTAAGGCTCGCCCCGTATTCACAAGAGCAAACCCGCAAGGTCGCTGCGGAATTGCTCAGTATGCCCCAGCCACCTACTGCCATATTTGTTGCAACAGACTTCCAAGCCCTGAGTGTGCTGAAAGCCGCCCGCCAGTTGAAAATCCAGGTGCCCGAGCAGCTCGCAGTAGTAGGTTTTGATGACCTCGATTTGGCTGAATATGCCGACCTGACCACCATCCATCAGCACTTGGACGAGTCGGGAAGGTTGGCGGTGGAAATATTACTTGCCCAGATAGAATCGCCTTCCAGACCAACAAGGCATGTCAAGCTTCCCCTCACCTTAATCGAACGTCAAACTGCGTAAAAACAGGATATTGACTCTCATAATAATAAGTCGTATACTCATTATGAAAGTGCTTTCAGGATACCACTAACATAAGTGTCATTCATGTCATTCCCAAATTCAAAGTTCAGGAGGTTTACCTTATTGAGAATTCAAAAACTCCAAAATCTCGAAACTCATATACAATCTATATTCAAGCTTATAAAGGAGAATGAGAGATGAACAAGAAATCTGTGTTATTTTCTTTGGCAAGCTTGCTGGTTTTGACATCCATGCTGCTTTCTGCATGTGGGGCACCAGCAACAACTGTGGCTCCTGCTACTGTAGCTCCTGCAACGGAAGCGCCGACGGTGCCTCCGGCAGCCGCGCTCCCAAACTGCGGGACGGATCCCGTCGTGATGAAAGTCACCTTCGAGACCGGCTGGGATATGCCCACACAGCTGACCGAAGAGTTCACGAAACTGTTCCCGAACGTCACCTGGGACATCAGCATGGAACAGTTCGCGAATCTCATCACCACGACGCCGCTCCTGCTCGCGAGTGATAACCCGCCCGACTTGATCCGGCTGCCAACAATGGTCTCGTTTGCGCAGGATGGCCTCCTGAAGACCCTGGACGACTACGCGACGGCTTTCGGCTGGGATCAGTGGCCGGTGCCTCAGCTCAACCAGAACCGGTTGGATGCAAACTGGGTTCGAGGTTCCGGCACGCTTTATGCCATGGGTCTCAACTACAGCATGACCGGTGTCTTCTATAATAAAACTCTGGCAACCCAGATCGGCATGACCGAGCCGCCTAAGACAGTCGCCGAGTTCGAAGCCCTGCTCGCCGCGGCCAAGGCCGCCGGGCTCCAACCGATCATGGAGTGGGGCAGCGCCAAGAGTGGCATGGGGCTTGCTTTCCCGCTCCAGAATCTAATGGCCGCCTATGGCCCGGTCGGACCGATTAACGACTGGATCTTCCAGAAGTCCGATGCGACGATCGATACACCGACGAACCTCCAAGCCGCACAGCACCTTCAGGACTGGATCGAGAAGGGCTACTTCCCGCCCGATATCAATGCTATCGAATACACTGACGCCGCCAGCCGTTTCGGTAATGGTGAGGGTGTCTTCACCTTCAACGGCGACTGGCAGAACGGCGGCTACAACGCAGACATGCCCGGCAATGTCGGGTTCTTCCTGTTCCCGCCCGCTGAGGCTGGGGGAGGGTACGCTGCCATGTCCGCTCCGCTGACAATCGGTATCGCTGCCAATGCCAAGCACGCAGACTGCGCCGCTTTCTTCCTCAATTGGGTTGCCACGAACGAAACAGCCCGGCAGATCAACGTCGACGGAATGGGATCGAACCCTGGCGGACCAGTCGATGCTTCAGTACCAACAGTTGCTGCCGGCTCGGTCACCATTGATACGCTAGCCGCAGGACCTATGTTAAGCGGCGCGATGGACTTCATCGCCAACGCGACGAGCTCGATCTTTGCTCAAGGTTGGACACCCGAACTCCAGAAGATGGTTGCCGGTGAGCAAGACGCTGCTGGTCTCCTCAGTGCTGTCCAAGCTGAATACGAAAGAGAAATCTCACAGTAGTGGTGGTAGCCGCAAGACGATGAGTGCGCCTGCCTAATCAACAATAATTTTAATAATGACTTCAGACGAGCATCCTGCGGCTTTCGTGACCTCCCGGCGGACCTACCCTAGCAAAAAGGTCCGTCGGGAGAACATTGTTGGTTGGCTATTCACCCTGCCAGCCTTGTTCATGTACGCGTTCTTCGTGCTTGTGCCTTTCCTGTTGACCATCTTGTATTCGTTCTTTCGTTGGAATGGCGTCGGACCGATGAACTGGGTAGGGGTTAAGAACTACGTGTCTGTCTTCCAGTCACCCAACCTCATAGGGACGATTTTCAACGCATTCTGGCTGGTCTTGTGGTTCAGCTTCATTCCGGTAGGCCTTGGGCTCATTGTTGCTAGCGTGATCCACCGCGTGGCGACCGGGCGGTTCGGAGCGGTCGCCCGCACCGTTCTGTTCCTGCCCCAGGTCATCGCGCTCGTCGCTGCCGGCATCATCTGGGGTTGGCTGCTGGCCCTCCCGGGCTTGATCAACCAGGTGCTCAAGGCCGTCGGACTCGGTGCGATCACCCGTGCCTGGCTCGGCGATTTCCACTGGGCGCTCCCGTCCGTCGGCATGGTCGGAGTCTGGGTGTTGCTGGGATTCTGCATAGTACTGCTGCAGACGGGTATGACAAAAATCGACCCTGCCCTCTATGAGTCTGCAAGGCTCGACGGCGCGGGCTGGTTCCAGGAGTTCCTCGCAATCACCGTCCCACTTCTCCGACACGAGATCGGTGTGTGCCTGACCGTCACGGTGATCGCCGCGCTCGCCGCGTTTGACATCATCTGGGTCACGACAGCCGGTGGACCTGGCAACTCGACGTCGGTTCCGGGTATCCAGATCTACATCCTTGCATTCACCCAGCGAGCTATTGGCCCGGCGTCTGCTCTGGCCGTCATGCTCATGGTCCTGGTAGTCATCGTCATCCTCCCGATCCAGTGGCTGACCCGGGAGAGTGCTCAATGAAGGTTGCTCGCGGTGAGCTCTGGGCAGGCCGGGCCCTGCTTCTGGCGCTGATGGCATTCACGATTCTGCCCTTCATCAGCATCTTCATGACTGCGCTGCACCCGTCGGGGACTGTGCCGGGCGGACTCGAATGGCCCGAGAACCCGCAGTGGATCAATTTCGTGACGGCGTTCAACATGGCGGAAATGCCCAAGCTCCTCGCTTCGAGTATATTCATTGTCCTTTCTGTCGTTCCCGCAACCCTTGTCATCTCGACGATGGCCGGGTTCGCCATCGGGCTCCTGCGGATTCCCGGTGCTCGCGTGCTACTCTTCCTGTTTGTGTTCGGGTTGACACTCCCGTTCCAGGGGATCATCATCCCTATCTACTATCTGGAGCGGGCGGTGGGGATCTACAACACCCGGGTCGCGATCGCGCTGCCACTGATCGCCTTGTACATGCCCTTTGCAGTCTTCTGGATGCGCGCCCACTTCGTCAACATGCCGAGCGAGCTCTCGGAGGCAGCCCGCGTCGATGGCGCCACCACCTGGGACCTATTCTGGCAGATTCACGTCCCGCTGGCGCGAGCGCCAGTCGCCTCACTCGGAATCCTCACGTCCATCTGGACGTGGAACACGTTTCTCCTTTGTTTGGTGCTCGTCGAGGACCCGACGCAACGAACGATGGCCGGTGGGCTGGGAGCATTCCAGGGCCACTACGCGAACAATATCCCCCTGCTGTGCGCCGGCACGATTCTGATCCTGGTACCCACCCTCCTCGTGTTCGTGCTGTTCCAGCGCCAGATCATCATGGCGCTGCTCCAAGGCTCGCTCAAGGGATGAGCAGCGGGACCTGGAGCAGCGATGTGCCGAGTGTCATTACATTTTTATCAAATAACAATTGTTGACGAAGAGGCAAACGCCGGATTCTTCAATTGGTCGGCTTGTCCTATTTTCGACATCCGTTTCTCCAGGTTCCCGCCCAAGTTATGGCATCTACACCGATAGTAATTTCCTTATTTGAATATTTATGGTTCTTTCATGAATTCAACATCAAAGCAATTATAGAGAGGTCATCATGAAAGGCGACATACTTGTAATTCAGGAATATCACAAGCGAGCTGCAAGTGAAATAGTTCCACAAATCGTTGAAAGAATCAGGGGGAAAAACACCAGATATATCATCACCGTCGCAGGAGAATCTGGTAGTGGAAAATCTGAAACCAGCCAGGCCATAGCCAACGAATTGGAAAATTACGGAATTAAATCTGTTGTTTTAGGGCAGGATGATTATTTTATTCTTCCGCCCAAGGCAAACAATACCAAAAGACGGGAAGATCCAGATTGGCTTGGGCCTCATGTGGAGGTCAAGCTGGATGTTTTAGATCATAATCTAAAAGACGCCATCGAAGATAAGAATGAGATCAAAAAACCGTTGGTTGATTATGATGCAAATACTATCGAAGAAGAGACGATTTGTTTGGAGGGCGTAAAGGTTGTAATTGCGGAGGGCACCTACACTTCGTTACTCAAGAATGTAGATACCAGGATATTCATTACCAGGAATTGGCTAGACACTCTGGAACACCGCAAGAAAAGGAAGCGGGGCAACGAAGCAGGCGACCCGTTTATCGAGCAGATATTAGCCACAGAACATAAAATTATTGCCGGCCAAAGACAATTAGCCGATTTTTTGATAACAAATGAATATGATGTAGTAACCGTGAACTAAAGGGGTAGAAATGAAAGTAAAAAACCAAGTTCAGCTAATAACATATCCCGATTCATTGGGGGGCGATCTACAGAAGCTTAATTATGTTCTTGATGAATATTTCCCCGGTCTTTTTCCAGGGGGAATCCATATTTTGCCACCATTCCCATCATCTGGAGATCGAGGTTTCGCACCGCTTACCTATTTAGAAATCGAACCCCAATTCGGCTCCTGGGAAGATATTAAGCGTATTGGTGAAAAGCATGATATCTTGCTCGATTTTATGGTTAATCATATCTCCGCGAAATCATATTATTTTCAGGATTTTTTGAAAAAAGGGCGCAAGTCCGATTATTCGGATCTGTTCATTACGATGGACAAGATTTGGCCAGAAGGCAATCCACCACGCGAGGAAATTGATAAGATATTTTTACGTCGGACTGAACCGTTTTCCGATTTCATTATTGAGAAAACAGGTAAAGTAGAGAGGGTGTGGACGACATTTGGTAAAACGACCCCATCTGAACAAATAGATATGGACATGAATTCACCGATTGCTCGCCAGCTTCTATCTGAATTCATGACCAATTTCAGCAACAATCATGTCAAAATTGTCCGTTTGGATGCCGTGGGTTATGTGATAAAGAAAATTGGAACAACATGCTTTTTTGTAGAGCCGGATATTTATTATTTAT
>JBGOXG010000061.1:0-11703 GCA_041479025.1 Anaerolineae bacterium | reverse complement strand
GTAATCAACGTTTGCGCGAGGCTCACGAACGCGAAAACTTGCATGCTCAGATGGCTAGAATCCGTTATCGCTCTTATGAACGTTCGCTAAACGTAGCGCAAGAAGAGCACGAGCGAATCATTGCAGCACTACTAGCTCGTGATCCTGTCATGGTAACCAATCTAATCGACGCTCACCTCCAACGCGCTAAATGCTCCTTACTGAACGATATGGATACCACCTACCCAAACAATAAATCCTAGCCTTTATCCAAGCCCAGGTAGTGCACATGATCCCGGTCGAAGTGGTTTTCAATCCTAACTGGTGGCATCTCAACTACGGTATCTGCTTTGACGAACGCTTTTATTTGGACCGTCAAACGCGAATTGATTGTGATGTGATCATGCGCGACGCGCTGTACAACCGCTTTGGGTTCGGTGAAAGCCACCCGCAGCCACGACCGATATTAGGGTCGATGATGGTGGCGGGTGGTTTTGTTTTACCGGCTTTATTTGGCGTCCCTATCCGGTTTTCCGACAATGAAGCACCCTGGCCAGCTGGTCAGCCGATGAGCGATGCGGAAATCATGGCTTTGCGCCTTCCCGAACTGGATCATACCTGGCCTATGGAGGTCCTGCTGCGGGATGGGGCTGTCTTACAGGATGCTTATGGTAGCGTGATAGGCGATTTTGATCTGGACGGCTTGTTCAACACCGCCCTTCATCTTCGCGGGCAGCAGTTATTCATGGACCTGATGGATGCGCCAGAGTTGGTACATCACCTGTTCAGTGTCCTGGCTAAAACTTACGTGGCGTTGGTCAGCTTGATGCGACGATTGACTGGCTCGTGCGCCATCGCCACCAACCGCTCGATAATTAATATTAACCCGGCCATTTTCCTACACAGTAACTGTTCGGTATGCATGATTTCCCCCGCCTTGTATGAGAAAACGCTCCTGCCTTACGAGCGATACCTGGCAGAACGGCTACAGCCTTACGGCATCCATCACTGCGGCAACAACCTGCACCGCTTTGCCCCGGCCTATGGCAAAGTCCCGGCGATTTTCTTTGATGTGGGTTGGGGGTCGGACGTTGCCCGGTGCAGGGAGGCCTTCCCAGGGACTTTCTTGAACCTGCGCCTCAGCCCGGTGGATATGCTGTGGAAGAAACCGGAGGAGATCCAGGAAATTACCACACGGCTCCTGGCAGCGGGCTATTCCCCGAGGAAGACAGGCGTGTGCTGTATCAACATGGATTATGGAACACCCGATGAGAATGTGATGGCGATGGTGGAGGCGGTGGAGAATTATTGTCGCGCCTTACACTTCGTAGTAAAGGAAACCAACCGCCCATGAGCAAGATCTCCGGTTTGATTAGTGTCCTAAGTCGTGACGAAATGGAGTTGCTCCATCGTTCAGCGCTCAGAGTGTTAGCCGAAGTCGGAATGCGTATCGAGCATAAGGTGGCGCTGGATGCACTCGCGGTTGTGGGCTGCCGGGTTGACTTCGACCGACAAGTGGTCCAATTCCCGCCGGAGGTGGTTGAGAACGCGGTCACCAGGATGCGAAAAGATTTCCTGCCTCGTGGGGAGGCTCAAACCCCGCGTTATGCTCGTCAGATCCCGATGCGTTACACGTCCATGTGCTTTAGCACAATGCCCAGGCGGATCCGCTCTGACTTTGACGTAAACGCTGGTGGATTCACTATTTTCGTTTATGACCTGGACGGCCAACGACGTCCCTCGACAATACAAGATGTGCGCGACAGTATCCGTCTGGCAGACGCGTTGGAAAACATAAATCTCATCGGGTTACCCTGTGTTGCCAATGAAGTACCAGCGGCATTACGGCCTGTCGTAATGACTGCCGAGCTGGTCAAGTTGACGAGCAAGCCCGGCGGCATCGAAGCCTGGTCGCCTAAAGACATAGAATATATCTCCAGAATCGCCGAAGTCGTTACCGGGAGCGCGGAAGCGTTACGTCAGCAACCGATTTTGATCGGCTATGGCGAGGCCCGTTCGCCTCTCGTGATTGGATACGACATGGCGTCGGTCTTCATTGAATATATCAAGCGAGGCTTCCCACAGTCGTTGGACACAATGCCAGCAGGCGGGACCACCGCGCCAGCAACGAGCGCTGGAACGTTGACGCTGGGGCTGGCTGAGACTCTGGGAGGGCTTACTCTGGCTTATGCCATTCGCGAGGACGCTGTCGTAAGTTTGGATATCTGCCCGACCTTGTGCGATATGCGGACCATGACCTACCCCTACTCTGGGGCCGACCGCATCCCGCTTGTGACAGCTGCGATGCAAATGCTTTCCGAATACTATGAGCGGCCCGGAGGTTGTCATGGCGGCAAGACGGATGCATGCATCCCCGGTGTACAGGCGGGGGTGGAAAAAGCCCTTTCCATTATTCTCCCTGTGCTGGCTGGTGCAACGGGTGTGGGCACGTTGGGGCATATTGAAAACGCGCTTACCTTCTCTTATGAACAACTTGTAATTGACAACGAAATCGCCGGTTATATAAAGCGGATGTTGCAAGGTTTTGAAGTGAATGAAGATACCATCGCGCTGGATGTGATCAAAGAGGTTGGCATCGGCGGCAACTATTTAACGCACCCTCACACCAGACGCAATTTTCGCAAAGAGTTCTGGCTTTCGAGTTTGATGGAGCGACTGTCATGGGAATCATGGAGCAAACAAAAAATACGCGGTTTTGAAGCCAAAGCCAAAGAACGGGCCGGGCAAATCCTCGCTACGCATGACCCACAGCCGCTTTCATTTGAAAAGATTAAGGCAATTGATGAGATCGTAGAGACTGCAAAACGAGATCCCTGGTATCAACAGGTTAGAGGAGGATAGGCTACCAGATGGTGTGGCCAACCTACATTGTTGTTTTGATGCAAGTCAATTCTGAAAGGAGAATTTTGATGAACAACCGCTTTACTTTCACAAAAGTAGCCTCGGCGCTGGCATTATTCGCCATTCTGTTGTCGGCTTGCAGCCCGGCGGAAACGCCAACTGCCGCTGTGCAACCAGAAACGACGACAGCACCCACAACAGCACCCGCAGTAGAAACGCCCGCATCCACGACTTTGCGTATCACGATTGATTCATGGCTCATCAAGAAATGGCCTATTGACCGCGCGGCACAAAGGTTTATGGCGGATCACCCTGAATTCAAGGTCACGGTGGCTCCGAATGCCGACGACTATGGCAACAATTGGCTATTGCCCTGGAGCCAAGGTCAGACCGAATCGGACCTAATGTGCGGTGCCATGGATACAACGATCTCCCCATTTGTCGCCAAAGACCTGCTTGTACCGTTGGATGATATGCTGGTGAATGACGGAAAAATTAATCTCGAACCCGACCAGTTTGTCACACCATTGCTGGAAGCCAGCAAATACGGCGATCACTATTACGCCATGCCCTTCATGGGGGAGGTCTATTACCTCACTGTCAACACAGAGATGATGAAGGCGGCAGGGCTGACCGATGCCGATGGCAAGCCAATACCGCCAAAGTCTCTCAACGATGTTTACGAGTACGCTAAAAAGTTGACGGTTAAGGATGCAACGGGCGCGGTCCAGGTGTGGGGTTTACACCTGAACTGGGCTTGGAACTCGGCGGCCATCACCTACATGGCGTTGTTACAGGGACAGGAAGGCGGGTACTTGGATGCCAATGGTGCCATGGACTTTTCGAGCCAGGCTGCTCTCGATGTGATGACGTTTGCCCGCAAGGTAGTGGCAGATGGCTATGCCAGCTCGGCGACCGTTACGGATGAAAATGCAGACCGCAATGACATGAAGGCGGGCAAAGCCGCGATGATCTTGACCTTCCATTCCCGCTTCAAGGAGGCTCAACTCGCGCTGGGCGGCACGGATAAAGCCACCGTTATGCCCTGGCCCGGTTCCGATGAGAACGGCTCCAACGCTCAGGCCATTGTGTGCGTGATCCCCAAGATTTCACCGGCGATTGATCTTGCCAAGCAGTTCATTCGTGAACAGATGATGGACAAGGATAATCAACAATGGTCTGCCAACCAGTACGGCAAATTGCCCTCGCTCAAGCGTAACTTTGAGGGTTTGCCCGATCCTGAGTATCAGATGGTCCTCCAGGCGCTCGACAAATCTGGCTTTGGTCCCAAGTTCGTCCAATTCAACGAGTTGGATAAACTGCTCCAGCAGGAAACACAAAAGTACATTCTCGGTCAACAAGACCTGAATACTATGTTCGCGAATCTCCTGGCGGGTTCCTCGCAACTCGACTTGACTCTGGTTTCAAAGTAGATATTGAGGCTGGGCCTCCTCGCGAAGAGGCCCAGCCCTTCTTCACGTTTGGCGTTAAAAGGTCGCGTTATGTTCAATGCTCCGCATCCACCAGTTCGTGCTGTATCTAAATTGAACACAATAAAAGAGAGTACGGCCTCTGTACACAACCGGAGACATGAGGCGCTGGCCGGGTACCTGCTGATCTTGCCTGCGTTGGTCCTGTTTTTCGGTTTCCTGGGCTACCCGCTGGCATACTCATTCTATTTAAGTCTGACGAAATATAACTTTGTATATTCCAATACGCCAACCTGGATCGGGCTGGATAATTACATTAAGATGTTCAGCGATCCCCAATTCCGCGTCGCGCTGTTGCATACGGGACAATTCACCCTGATGTTTCTGCCGACCTTGATGTTGCTTGGGTTGGGTATCGCATCGCTAATCCAATCTCATGCCATTGGCGGTAAGAACTTACAGGGAGTGATTTTCCTTCCAGTCGTTGTCCCCTTGTCTATCGCCGGTGTGATGTTTATATGGCTGTACAGTGGCAATTTTGGGTTGGTGAATTTCTTGCTCGACAAAGTAGGCCTTGGGTATATCGGGCGCGCCTGGCTCAACTCTCCCGAGACAGCCTTACCAGCCATTGCCATTGTCAATCTCTGGAAGTATACAGGTTTATCTATTGTACTCTTCCTGGCAGGGTTGTTGGCCATCCCATCCGAGTTGTATGAAGCCGCGCGGATAGATGGCGCCAACGCGTTTCAATTGTTTATTTACATCACAATTCCCAATCTAAAAGAGACGTTTGCGCTGGTAACGATCTGGGGTTTGATCGAATCGTGGAAAGTCTTTGCACTGCCCTTTGTCATGACGCGCGGCGGGCCGGGGGATTCTACTCAGGTTCTGTATCTTTATATTTATCAGACGGCATTCAAATACTATAATGTCAGCAAGGCAGCGGCCATGGCATTCTTTCTGTCACTCATTATTTTATTGCTTTCCCTGCTGACCATTCGTCTAATGAAAACCGAATCACAATAGGAGATGCAATGCGACTCGCCAACATCCGTATCAAGTCTGTGTTGCGGAGATTGCCACAATCCATCCTACTGGCTGTCATTGCTTTGCTGTTCTTTTCTCCCCTGTTGTGGGTATTGCTAACGTCATTCAAAAATACGGACGAGATCTATGGCGGGCAGATGACTATCCTCCCTGAGCAATGGACGCTGATCCAATACCAGAGCATCACTAAGCAGGCAAAGTTCTTTCCTACCTACATGATGAATAGTTTCTTGATCACCATCGTGAGCGTGACGATCGTTGCAATTGTCGCAATACTAGCAGGCTATTCTTTTGGGCGGCTTCGCTATTCGGCGCGGGATGGGTTGTTCGTTTCATTCCTCTTTATCCTTGGCGTTCCGAATGTGGTTTTTTTGATCCCGGTTTATCTGATGTTGCTCCAGTTAAAACTGTTGAATAACTATCTTGGGTTGATTTTGCCTTATGTCGCGCTCAACTTGCCGATAGCAATCCTGATCATGCGCGGCACGTTTCGCGGTATTCCTCATGAATTGGAAGATGCCGCCCGGGTTGACGGCGCCGGGGTTTGGCAGACGCTTACTCTGGTGATGTTGCCATTGGCGCGCGCCGGGTTAGCGTCAGCAATTGTATTTACGTTTCTCTCGATCTGGGAAGAATTTTTGTTTGCGGTCACTCTGATGACCAAGCATGAGCTTTTGCCCATTTCGGTTGGTATCAACTTTTTAAAAGATGAGGCGCAATCGTGGGCTTATGGCACACTAAGCGCTGTCATAGTTCTTTCTGTTCTGCCGGCGCTCGTTCTGTTTGTATTGGCACAACGTTATTACGTGCGAGGTTTCCTGGAAGGGGCACTCAAAGGATAGGAACATCGGTGAAATATGATATCCAAAGAACGAATGCTGGCTGTATTGAACGGTGAATGCCCGGATCAGGTGCCAACCGGTGAGATGGGCGTTGATTATCCAATCACCGAGCATGTGTTAGGCCATCCAACCTTCTATCGGGGCAAATACCGGGAAAAATCTGCCGTGTGGGCTGGCAAGCGCGATGAAGTGGTCGCCAGCCAGAAAAACGATTTGGTGGAACTGACTCAAAAATTGGAATGGGACTTTATACCGGTTTTTTTGACTTATCGCGCCGGGCAAAACTACGCGCCAGCTGTCTTCCTAGACGAGACAACCTGGAAAGATACCTATGGCCGCATCTGGAAATATTCTACGGTGACCGAAGACATCTTGTGCGTCGAGTCGCCCAGGCTTGATGAAACCGCCATCGATATTTTGCGGCAGCCATTCGTGCCAGATGAGTCTGAATTAGAATTGGTCAGGCATGTGGTGAAGGCTTGCGGCGATAGTCATTTCATTGTTGGTCGTACGTCCATCGAGTTGCGCGATGCCGCGCCGATCATGGGACGCGGCTCAGTAGACGGTTCTTTCCCGGAATCTTACGGCGGCTTGATGATGGAAATGACAGATTTCTCGCTTCAAGTCATGGATGACCCTGGTTTCGTGAAGCGCTTGTTGGCTGCGGCCACAGATCGCGCGATTGAAGTGGTGCGAGTCCTCATTGAGGCCGGCGTGAATGCCATTATTATGGAAGCAGACTGCTGTTATCAGAATGGTCCTTGGATTTCACCTCGTCACTTCAGGGAGTTGGTCTTTCCACTATTGCAAAAACAGGTGGATGCCATCCATAGCCTCGGCGCTTATGCTATCAAGCACACCGATGGCAAGACCTGGCCCATCCTCGATATGCTGATTGATGCGGGCATAGATGGGCTACATGGAATACAACCCAGTGCGGGGATGGATTTGGCGCTGTTGAAGGAAAAATGCGGCTCAAAGCTGGCGCTTCTTGGGGCTGTAGAGGCAGATTACCTCATCAATGGGCAACCCGACGAGGTCAGAGAATTAGTGCGCGCACAGATCAAGTCCGCCGGAGCGGGTGGAGGATTTGTACTCACCTCCAGTAATAGTATTCAGCTAGGGACGCGACCAGAAAACTATTTGGCTATGTTGGATGCGTTGAAGACCTATGGCGGTTATCCGCTTAACTGATCACCCGCGGGTTCCATATAATACTGATTCCTCTATTCCCACAAAGGAGATACCGATTGACTATCAAACCTTTCCGCGAAGAAAAATTTGAAGATTTGCTAATCAGCGTTTATCAGACAAACGAGGAGTTAGGCGCAGCGGCCGCTGAAGAGGCAACGGACATCCTCCAGCGCGCTATTCGCGAAAAAGGCGAAGCCAACGCCATCCTCGCGACAGGTAATTCGCAGCTGACTTTTTTGAAGGCACTGAGGACGATGCCCATTGAATGGTCGAAGATCAATATCTTTCACATGGATGAATATATCGGGTTGGATCCCGCGCATCCCGCCAGTTTTCCGTTATTTTTGAAACTGCACATCCTGAATTATATTCAACCGAAAGCATTCTTTCCCATTCCCCCAAGCACGCAACAAAATGCAGATAAGGTGTGTAAAGATTATGAAGAGTTGTTGCGCGCCTATCCAGCGGACCTATGCGTGCTGGGCATTGGCGAGAATGGACACCTTGCATTTAATGATCCGCCATTTGCTGATTTCAAGGATCCACTCTGGGTGAAAATCGTCAAATTGGATGACGCTTCGCGCCGCCAACAGGTGGGAGAAAGACACTTCAAAAACATTGACGAAGTGCCAACTCATGCAATTACATTGACTATCCCCGCATTATTAGCCGCAGGGCATGTTTTGGCGCTCGTGCCGGAAGCGCGCAAAGTGGACGCGGTTTATCGTTCTTTGAATGGTCCCATCAACGAAGAATGTCCAGGCTCGATCCTTCGTAAGACGCCTCACACTCATTTGTATCTTGACACTGATTCAGCCCAAAAGATACTGCCCCAGACTTTAGGTGTTTGAAATTGCTCGCTCCCGTCTCCCTCGCTCCATCTTTTGGATATGGTGATCGCCTCGGCCTCGCCACCCCCGGTCATATTGCTGCCGTTAAAGACACTGGACTGGCTCCGATTTTTGCCCAGCAATCCGTCCGCGAGAATGCCCGCACGGGACGCACCCCACAACAGGTCATGGATGACGCCAAACGCGCTGTTGAGGCCGCCGGTTGGGCCGCTCCCTGGGGTGCGGACGCCGACCACCTAAAAACCGTCGATGACCTGCCGCTCTTTGTCGAGGCAGGGTATACCTTTTTCACCGTCGACCCAGGCGTACACATGGATAACGCTGCGGACACTGATTCACTCTCTGTTTTGCAGGAAAAAGTCACCTCGCCCCGACGTCCTTACGAGAAAGGGTAGAACTGGGACGAACTCTCAGTGTTGTACCTGCATCAAAACGGCAACATAGTCTTCGGGGCGTTTGAATCCGAGACTCTGCTCAGGGCAGTGGTCAAGTATGGGAGAGCCATCCAGCATACGGCCGGGATGTATCATCGCCTATCCCAATTAAAAGAAGCTTTTGACTTTGAAGTCTCGGTGAATGAAACAGATGCACCGACAACGCCGCTCGAACATTATTACATTGCCAACGAACTCACTCGATTGGGTGTGCGCTTCACGTCGCTTGCGCCGCGCTTCATCGGGCGCTTTGAAAAGGGTGTGGATTACATCGGTGACCTGGCCGCGCTGGATGCGGAGATGGCGCGACACGCTGCGGTGACCGAACCAGCTCTCTTTGAACGGATTTGGGCTCTCGGGCTGGAACGCTACCCAGCCGACCGAGCCACCTATCATGTTTCGGCCGACGTCGAGAGAGTTCCATCCGGCCTGGCACTCCCTGCTCTATTGGATGATTTCCACGCCCGCGAAATCCTGCATGTGACCTTCGGCTCGGCGATGGAAGCCATGCGCAGGCTGGCAGAACGCTCGCCCTCGCCATCGCTGACCAATGTTGCCATGCTGCTCGAAAGCTTCCTGCGCGCCGGCAGCGGGCAGTATGCCCGCGTGGTCTCCGAAGCCGCCGTGCAGATCCAGCGCGTCATCTGTTTTGGTTTCTGTGAGGATTGGTGGGAGAGTGATGGAGATGAATTTATCGGTGGGAGCCGGGCTAACGAAGTGGAAACTGAAAACAGGCAGCTTCAGCATGTGCATATTTGCGATATAATTGCAAATATGCACAAGGAGACGCGATGAGTGAAGTTTATATTCCCCGTGGATTGGAACCTGTTCTGCAGAAAGCCGTGCGCGAATTTCCGGCGGTGACACTGGTCGGCCCGCGCCAGTCCGGCAAGACCACCCTGCTCAAGCACCTTTTTGAAAGTCAATATCCCATCATATCGCTGGAACCCCCGGATGTGAGGCTGGCGGCGCTCAATGACCCGCGCGGCTTTCTAAACCTGCATCCCGCGCCGGTCGTCTTTGATGAAATCCAATATGCGCCGGAGCTGCTGCCATACATCAAGGAGCAAATTGACGCACACCGCGAACGCGCCGGGCAGTATATTCTGACCGGTTCTCAAAACCTGCTTTTAATGCAACAGGTCACAGAGAGTCTCGCCGGCCGTGCGGCCATCATGAAATTGCTGCCTCTTTCATGCCGCGAAATTCAACACAACTCGCAGGCTGCTCTCCCGTGGGAGGCAACGCCTGTTTCCCGTGCGGTGACCGAAACAGCGGTTCCGCTATGGGATCAAATCCTGCGCGGGTTTTACCCGGAACTGGTGTGCAGCCCGGAGCGCGATGCCCGCATGTGGCAAGCGAGTTATGTGCAAACGTATCTGGAGCGGGATGTCCGCAACCTGCGCAACATCGGCGACCTGACCCTGTTCCAGACTTTTCTGCGCGCCCTTGCCGCGCGCAGTGCGCAGATTTTGAATATGAGTGAACTTGCCCGCGATGTGGGGATTGCCGTCAACACCGTGCGGGATTGGATCTCGATTCTAGAAGCCAGTTTTCAAATCTTTATCCTGCGGCCGTATTACGCCAACATCGGCAAGCGGCTGGTGAAATCACCCAAGGTCTATTTCATGGATACCGGTCTGCTGTGTTACCTGGTCGGGCTGCGCGATGCGGAACACGCCTCCGCAGGACCTATGGGCGGCGCAATTTTTGAAAACCTGGTAGTGACGGAACTCTTCAAGATCTTCAACCATCGTGGCGAAGAACCCACCCTGTACTTTTGGCGTACTGCGGCAGGTGCTGAAGTGGATTTGATCATCGAATCGCAGGGCAAACTGATCCCCTTGGAAATTAAGCAATCGGGGACACCGCGCCCGGATATGGCGAAGGATGTTCAAAGTTTTCAGCGTGACTTCGCAACCCGGACAGGCAAGGGATTTGTCATCCATTCAGGCAGGATGACCCTGCCGCTTGGAAACAATGTTGTGGCTTTGCCGCTGGACCATTTGTAGAATGCCGATTGTGAATTGAGATGGGTAATGCGATGGCTCAATTCAGCTCTCGAATTCAAGAAAAATGGCTGGGACCATACTTCACCAGATTCGCAAAAACCTCAACCTGAAGCACGGTGATCTGGTGGCGTTTGTGAAAACTGATGCAGGGGTCATGATGAAACCCGCTTCGTTAGCTTCGATTGAGGAATTGCAAGCTGAAGCTGCCGCTGTTGTGTATCGCGCCCGCGAAAAGTTCAAGGACGAAACTGAGGGTGAGATCGCGTCGCTGGTAGATGATGCCATCCGCGTAACACGAGGGGAACGTGCTTAATCGAGCAATGTTGCATGAAAATTTTTCTGTCAGAGTGATATAGTCAGCCACATGATTCTATTGGGATTTACGTTTTGAATTGCCAATAACACCATCTCTGAGAACACTTGCGTCTGTGCCATTTGAGTAGGGGTTTCCGCGAACATGCTAGCCGGGGTTTGGGTAAAATACTCAAGCCCCTTTTTCTATTCCCCCACCTCTGGTAAACATAAGCGGAGGTGGGTGGTATAATCAGAACGTCCGTTCTTTTCGGGCCTAAAAGAGTTCTCTGGTTAGCCAATTACAGTTCTTCGGGTTCGTTTATATCGCTGGTCCGAAAGCAGGTCAAAAACACGAGCTTTGTGTGAAAGTCAGCGGATTTGGGATTGGGACTCAATACCTGGAGGTCGCTGGTTCGAGTCCAGCCCCCGCAACTAATGTGGTACTACAGACCGCCGGGCCATTGTAAAATGGCAAGCCCGGCGGTTTGTGATTCTGCAGGACTCGGCGGAAGGAGATTTTTTTATGAACCACAGACCGCCGGTCGTGGAAACCGTGAAGGCAATTCAGGGATTCCTTCAGTTCAAATCTGCTGAGGGATTAAGCGCCAGGACGATTGAGTCCTATTCACGCGACTTGAAGCAATGGCAGGAATATCTGGGGGAGATGGATGTAGCTAAAATTACCGCCCAGCACTTGCGCCAGTATCTCTCTTATCTATTGACCGAATATACCCCTCGCCGTCTGACCGGCAAAAATG
>JBGOXG010000178.1:0-4773 GCA_041479025.1 Anaerolineae bacterium | reverse complement strand
TCTCCCACCCTTCCCATGGCAGACATGCAGCAAGAGGCGATCACTATCGATGTGAGTGACCTGCAGGTGCAACCCTTCCTGCAGACGCAACCCACAGGCATAAATGGTGCTCAGGCAGGCTCGATAAGGCGGGCGGTGGACGAGCCCCAGGATACAGCGTACTTCGTCCACGCTGAATACAACCGGCAGTTTCTTTTCCCTGGGCGGGCGCACAAATGCCAAGGTCTTCCATTCCCTACCCAGGGTATGTTCGAAGAAGAATTTGATTCCGCACAAGGCGAGCGTACAGGTGTTGCGCGCAGCATGTTTCTCGTTCTTGAGATACAGAAAGTACTGCCGCAGTTCTTCTTCGTTGACCTTGTCTGGAGATTTCTGGTAGTATCTGGCTAGCAGGCTTACAGCCAATGCATAGGATTTCTGTGTCCTGACCGCCAGGCCGTGCAACTGCATGTCCTCGATCATCTTTTGCCGTAATGGCGTTGTCATAGCTAAACCTCCTGTGAATGGAATGGGATTTCAAAGGAAATATAGCCCGGATCGGGACAGAATATGAAATTCTAGAGATCTTGGGAGAAGAGCGAGAGTCTTACCTTACCTGCGCGAAGCGCTTAGTTCAACTAGTGTTTATACGGCCTGCATAATAGATGATAGGCGGCCCGTATCATGTCCTGAGTTCATATTCCATTTTACGGCTATTGCGATGACCGGGTCACACTTACTTTGGTGGGCGCACCGCACGGGCAGTGCTCAGGCACGGCAATACCCGCACTCTGCCTGCCCCAGTTCTTTTGGGGTCCACAGCAGCGAAGGGTTGAGTGGCCGTTGTACCACAGACACAGCTTGACCCATGCCGCACTGCGCGACAGGCGCGATTTCCCCTTGTTCGAATTAGCCGCGCCGAGTAATGCCGCGTGCTTACTTGGCCTGCGCCGCAGCGCGCGCCTTGTCCAGGTTGTCTGCGCCGAGCACCACTCGCGTATTCGTGGCCAGGTAGGTGAGGGTGATGTTGACGCCGGCCGCAGCGATTCTACGGCAGACCCGCCCGAATTCGCCAGGGCGGTCCTCCATTTTTAAGACAAGTACGTCACGCTCTTCCTGCACCTGGAATTTGGCGGCTTCGAGGGCGCGGCGTGCAGCGGCGGCGTCTTCGACCAGGATGTGAAACACGCCCTTGCCTTGACTGGGCAGCCCACACAGGCCTTCGATGTTGACGCCCGCCTTACCCAGGGCTTCGCTCAGATCGGCGAGTGTACCGGGGCGGTCTTCCAGCATAACGGTCAAGTCTTTAGACATAGATGCCTCCTTCTGGCGCGGGGAACGCGCAGCACTTGGAATACAACACAATCATTAGAGTGTTCGCAAGAGTCAGTGATGCAATCCTGACCTGGCTCCTCAGGCCGCCAAACTAGTGTTTATACGGCCTGCGTAATAGATTATAGGCGGTCCGTATCATGTCTTGATTTCATATTCCATTATACGGCTATTGAGATGACCAGATCACACTAACTTTGGTTAAACGGGAAGATTACTCACCTCAACTTCGGATCCAGGCGACCAGCACTTTGCAACGAACCCTGTCAGGCGTGTACGACCAGGGAACCGGTAGAGGCCTGGCGGAATTGCTACGGTCGCGCAAGCAAGAACTGGAGCACATGATCGGCCGGGCAACGGCACTGGCGGGTGGACTAAGGCGCCGTGACGAGGAGCCGTTCGTCATTTGCCATGCCGATCTTCACAAGTGGAACATTCTGTCAGGGCCTGAGGGTGAAGTGTATGCTGTGGACTGGGACAGTCTCAAACTGGCTCCCAAGGAGTGTGACCTGATGTTTATCGGGGGAAACATCGGCGGCGCTGCGGTGGAGGAGGCGAGTTTCTACACAGGCTACGGTGAAACGCGGGTCGATCCCGCCGCACTGGCATACTACCGGTACGAGCGGATCGTCGCTGACGTGGCGGCCTTCAGCCAGGAGGTATGGGAACAGCCCGAACCAACAGAAGAGGAATGTGATGAGATCGTGAGACTCGTGGCCGCGAACTTCATGCCGGGCAACGAACTTGAGGCAGCCCGCCACACAGATGAGAGGTGCGGTTGACAGCCTGAGACCCTCATCAGGATGCTGCGCGAGCTACGCCAGGGTGCTTCGCGATGCCGGGGACTGTCCGGCGGGGCTGAATTCGCGCACATATTGAGGAAGGCTGGAGGAACGACTACCCTGCGTCCATCACAGGGCCGGGGAGCCATGCGGTTGTAAATGATTGATTCTGTAATTTTGGTCAACGATATGAATAGGCAATTCCAGCAGGAGGGATTATATTTGCATCATCAAGTTTGCATTGCGTGCCTCAACTCCAAAATTTCACACCTGCCACCAGGCTAAATGCTCAATATTACGGGATGCCATATGAAAAAGAAATTTGGAATTGCACCAACCCTATTGGCGATTGCCATACTTCTGGTTGCTTGTTCCGGAAACAGGACAACCCCTGCCGTGTCCAATCCCATGGCAGTTCTACCACAATTGGCAATGGCACGGACAAAGATCAAGCATATCGTTATCATCATGCAGGAGAACCGCTCCTTCGACCATTACTTTGGTACCTACCCCGGCGCAGATGGAATCCCAATGCAAAACGGCGTACCGACTGTATGCGCAAATGATCCGGTCACCGGGGAATGTATCAAACCATTCCACGATTTCAACAATATCAATTACGGCGGTCCGCATGGCTCAACCGCGGCGGTTACAGATATCAACGGCGGGAAGATGGATGGCTTCATTCAATCGGTGATGGAGGGGCGGAAAAACTACTGCGCCAATCCCAAAAGGCCCGGATGCACCTCCGGCGAACAAGGCCCGGACGTTATGGGCTGGCACGACGCCCGAGAAATTCCCAACTACTGGGCTTACGCGCAGAACTTCGTCCTACAGGACCGGATGTTCGAGTCAAGTGCCTCCTGGAGCCTGCCGGCGCACCTTTTCCTTGTCTCGGGCTGGTCAGCCAAGTGCACCGATGCAGACGACCCGACGAGCTGCACCAACAACATTGACGATCCCAGCCATAGCATCGTCATAGGTCGCAACATGGAAGAGTATGCCTGGACAGACCTGACCTACCTGCTGCATAAAAAAAATATCAGCTGGGGCTATTTCCTGACAGAGGGCATTGAACCGGATTGCGCCAATGACCAGATGTTTTGCGATCAGCAGCCGTTTTATCGCGATGTCCCCGGCGTCATGAATCCACTGCCCAACTTTGCCACCGTTCACGAGGATGAGCAGCTCAATCATATCCGCCTTACTGCAGAATTCCTTGCCTCACTAAATGACGGCACGCTCCCGGCGATCTCATGGATCATTCCCGAACTTGGGGTCAGCGACCATCCAGCGACTTCCATCCGCGCCGGGCAGGCCTATGTCACCGGGCTGATCAATGCCATTATGCAAAGCCCCGAGTGGGATAGCACGGTCATTTTTCTTGCCTGGGACGATTGGGGCGGCTTCTACGATCATGTCGTCCCGCCCACAGTAGATGTCAATGGCTATGGTTTGCGCGTCCCTGCTCTCTTAATCAGCCCGTATGCCAAAAAGGGTACCATTGACCACCAAACCCTAAGTTTTGATGCGTATCTCAAATTCATCGAGGATATCTTTTTGGATAGCCAGCGCCTTGATCCCCAGACAGATGGCAGACCCGACTCGCGACCGACAGTTCGCGAAAACTCTCCTCTGCTTGGCGACTTGCTTAATGATCTGGATTTCTCTCAAGAGCCCCTTCCCCCACTTATTCTCCCGCTTGATCCATTGCCGGGGCCGGCCTCCATCCCGGACTTATGATTCTTTTTAAGGGAAGGTCTCGCCAGTCAGGAGGCGCCAGCCCTCGATTGCCCGGCTGGAAAATGGTACAACCGTACCCAGCCTGTCCTTCCTGGAGCGTATCGCCAAGGCGTTGGACGCCCGGATCGAACTCTAAATCGAACGACACAAAAAAGTATCCAATGAGAACTAATACCTGGAACTTTTTTCGGATAATCGTCCTACTGGCTTTCTTGCTCACCGCCTGCGAGCAGGTAGAATCGACGCCCACGCCAACCCCAACAACGGTTCCAACCCTCACCCTTACGATTAGTGGAGGGGTCTGGTGCATGAAAATACGCCAAGACCATTACGCAGTAATCTTGGTCAAGGAGCTGTTGAATATAGACCGTATTGGTGCTCCAGTGCTTTCCACCTTCTGCACCTCCCAAGATAATAATGGTCTTTTGTGGCTTGTCAGAGTCGTTGCAGAAGAAATCTGCGTTTAGTCCGTTTTTAGTGATAGTTCTCCCCGGTAGTCTTTCGGCAAAATGAGTATCGAGTGGTGTGAGGATTGAATTAGCTACGTATACCGAATAGGCATTCAGCAATATTGGCGCTAATCCCAAGAGAAGAAAATGGCGGGAATTACGATCATGGCCAATCCTCTACGTTTCATACTGTCATTTCTTCCTCGTCAAAGTGGTGCAAGCACCTGTCGCCTGTTTGCGCGGGTTAGCCTGCTCCAGATCCTAAGCCGAGAGCAACTGATGCTGCTCCACAATGGCAGTTGATGAGAATAGTCGGATATTTTCTTCGATTCGCCGCAGTTGTGCATCCACTGTCTCTAATGGGACACCAGGAGGGGCGTAGGCTACATAGAGAACGCGAGAAGTCTCCAAGGAAATAGGGGACCGATCATCTTGCCCGTAAATAATCGAACAACACACCCCATTCGCGTCTCTCATAATCATGTCAC
>JBGOXG010000107.1:0-7814 GCA_041479025.1 Anaerolineae bacterium | reverse complement strand
GGTCTGCGCTCCAGCCTTCCGTCGGATGTTGAACCGGATCAACAAGGATTACAACCTGCCGCCCATTTATATCACGGAGAACGGCGCGGCCTTCCCGGATGTGGTTACTGTGGATGGCAAAATCCATGACGAGCACCGCCTCGATTATCTGCGGCAGCATTTCACCCAGGTGCGCCTGGCCATGCAGGACGGTGTAGACGTGCGCGGCTATTTCGTCTGGTCATTGCTGGATAACTTCGAGTGGGGCCACGGTAATGCCAAGCGCTTCGGACTCATCCGTGTGGATTACGATACGTTAAAACGAACCATTAAGGACAGCGGAGAATGGTACAGCCGCGTAATTTCATCCAACTCTGTTGATCAATAACGGGTCGAATTTCAGGAACAATCCAAAGACAGGAGGTCGCCAAATAATGATTATTATCACACCTGCCCAAATTGCTTCAGACAATAAAATCCGGATATAAGATAATTCTCTCCAAGACCTGCCCGTCATCTTATGCTAATCTGGACTAGCAGATGATATGAATACAACCACAAATTTGAGTTGATATTAAGGAAATGGTAAACATGGATCATACAAAGGTAGTTTTGCATCGTGATTACCAGATCGCCCCAGTCGATCCAAGGATATTCGGAGGTTTTCTCGAACACATCGGGCGTGCCGTGTATGAAGGTGTTTATGACCCGCAATCCAAACATGCGGATGAATATGGCTTCCGAAAAGATGTTTTGGATAGTCTAAACCGGTTGGCTTTTACAGCAATGCGTTACCCCGGGGGAAATTTCGCCTCAGGCTATCATTGGCTGGATGGGGTTGGACCTCGTTCTTCCCGTCTGATTTTGCAAGAATTGGCCTCGCTCAGTATTGAACCCAACCAGTTTGGGTCAGATGAATTTATTCAACTGTCCCGAAAAATGAATTGGACACCGATGATTACGGTAAACCTGGGCACGGGGACGCCGGAAGAAGCCCGCAATTGGGTGGAATACTGCAACAGCCCTGTCGGGACGAAATTTTCCAACCTGCGGGCTGGAAATGGTTCGGCTGAACCTTACGAGGTTAAACTTTGGGGGCTGGGAAACGAGATGGATGGCCCTTGGCAGCAAGGCCATGTCCCCGCAGACCAGTACGCGATCCGGGCGCAACAAGCCGCCAAGCTCATGAAGGATACGGACGCCTCGATTGAATTGGTTGTTTGCGGCTCCGCAGAAATCGGCCTCCCCACGTATATGGAATGGGATCGGACCGTGCTCGAATATGTCGGCGATTATGCCGATTATATAAGCTTGCATCGTTACGTCGGCAATTTATCCAGGGACACAGCCGATTATCTGGCAGTAACGAATTCTATTGACGAACAGATCGAAGTGACGGATTCTCTCTGTCGTTATGCCCAGGCCAAAATACGCAGCCGGAAGCGGTATTACCTGGCTTTCGACGAATGGAATGTCTGGTATCGGACACAGAACGCCGAAAGCGTCAACGGTCATGGCAAATATGCCCAGCACCTTGTTGAAGAAGAATATAACCTCGAAGACGCATTGGTCGTTGCGGGTTTTCTGAACAGTTTCATTCGTCACGCGGATGTCGTAAGGATTGCCAACCTTGCCCAGATCGTGAATGTCATCGCCCCCATCCTTACCCGAGGGGACCAGATTCTCCTTCAGTCGATCTATTATCCGCTTGTGCTGTATGCGCAACGCCGCGAAGGTGTCGCATTACAAGCGGTGGTCCGTGGCCCCGGCTACGAGAGTAAGAATTATGGCTTCGTACATACCATTGATGCCAGTGCCATCCTCGGCAAGGATGTCCTGCATACTTTCTTGATCAACCGTAGTATTACTGACCTCGCGACCATCGAAATAGTCCCGGCTGGCATCCGGCTGAAGTCCGTCCAATCGGCGGAACTGGTCACCGGACCTTCTGCGTCCGCCTGCAATACATTCGATCGACCTGATACAATTCACGCCCAAGCGCTAAGCAATATCAAATTGACCGATCTAACTGCAACCATCCAGTTGCCTCCACTCTGTGTTGCTGCAATTTCCTTCGGAATAGACGATAAGGCTTAGTACCTCAAACCAAATGCGCCGTGAACTTTTTGGAGGAAAAGGGAATGAAAGCTGAAAATTACTTCATGCGGGTGGTTCAGCAGACGCCGACCGAGTTCTGGATCAACAACCCGACCCGCGAGCAGGCTGATATGGCCATCTCACATAGTGCCTCCGGGTGTACGAATAACCCTTCCTACTCCCAGAAGATGATTGATCATCCGACCGAGGGCGCTTATGCCAGAAAAATTCTGGACGAGACCATTCGGGAAGTGGAGTCTGAAGAGGGAGTGGTCGCAGAGTTTCAGCGCCGGATGGTCAAACCAATTGCCGAAATATTCCTGCCGATATTTCAAAACAGTGCCGGCACAAGAGGCTTTGTCTCGATCCAGGGGGATCCCATTCATGAAGAGGACCCGGACGTCATCATCCGGGAAGCGCTGGAAAACCGGAAGCTTTCGCCAAACATCTGCTGCAAAATACCGACGACACATGCGGGATTGCAGGCGATGGAATATCTCGTCAGCAAGGATGTCCCCCTGAACGCCACCGAAATCTTTGCCATTCGCCAGGCGGTGGTATTGTGTGAGACTTACCAGCAAGCCAGCCGGAAACATGGAAAATCGCCCCAGTTATACATCTCCCACATCGCCGGGATCTACGATGATTACCTGCAAAACGTGGTGAGAAATGATGCGGTCGTGATCTCGCCCGATGTTCTTTGGCAGGCCGGCCTGGCAGTTGCCCGCAAACTCTACCAGATCATGGAAGAGAGGCAGTATCCGGGCATCTTTGTCGCCGGGGGTGCCCGCGGCCTGCACCATTTCACCGAGATGGTGGGCGGAAAAGTCTGCTGCACGATTAACTGGGAAGGGACTGCGGACGCTCTCCTCGAACAGAACCCACCGGTGGTCTACCGCTTGTTCAACCCGGTCCCGCAGAAGGTGATCGATGAGTTGATCGAGAAGCTGCCCGATTTCAAACGTGGGTATCTGGAAGACGGTCTCGAAATCGAGGAGTTCGAGAATTTCGGTCCGGTTCGCCTGTTTCGGAGTACCTTTATCAAAAGCTGGAAGCGAGTATTAGACCTGATCAGTGATCATCGGAAGAAATAATAAGCCATCTAGATTAAGCCCATTAATATAATGAATGCCAGTATAGGAATCTCAAGGTTATCGGTGCGAAGAAAAAATAGCGAGTGCTCACTCTCCCGAAGGAAATAAATACCCCGATGTCTTCCCTGGACGATCTTTATCTACCACTGCCTCGTGAAGAAGTGATCAAAGCCATCGATCGCCAGAGACCAATTCGAATCCCCATGGTGCAGGCACGCTGGTGGGGTGAAGGGTTGGAAGAACAGTATGGAAAAAGGTTGCGAAAACTCGAGCACTATCCCGAGGATGCAGCCTTTTTGTGGATGGACCTGTCCAATTATTCCGCTTGGAATTTGCCCTGGGGAATCAAGGTTGACGGAGCTTACGATGCCCGGTGCATTCTGGAGAGGTGGGACCGGCTGGATGAATTCATTGCGCGCCTGCCAGACCCTGAGAAGGATCTTCGTTTTGAGGACCTGATCAAACAGGCCGAACAAGCTCACCGGGACGGCCGCTATGTCCTGTATGCCTGCTGGAGGTTATTCTTCGAACGCCCCTGGGAGATACGTGGCATGCGCACGCTGTTCATGGACTACTATCAGCATCCGAACGAAGTGCACCGCTTGCACGAAGCCCTCTGCGACCTCTATATCAGCTATCTGGGACGCGCAATAAGAGAATTGCATCCGGATGGCTACTGGACCAGTGATGACCTGGGACACCAGAAACAAGTTTTTATGTCCCCTAAAATGTTTCGGGATTTGCTCAAGCCATATTACGTCCGCCTCGGGAAATTCCTTCGTGAAAACAACCTGCACTGGTGGCTGCATTCGTGCGGCAACAACACCCTCGTCCTGGGTGATCTGGTTGAAGCGGGGGTCAATGTCTTCCATCCCGTTCAAAAGGGAACGATGGATGAGTCCGAGGTCGCCCGGAAGTTTGGAAGTTCGTTGACCTTTCTGGCCGGGGTGGATGTGCAGCATATTCTGCAAGAAGCCGATCCAGCTGGAGTACGGGCAGAAGTCCGCCACCTGATTGATACATTTGACCGTGCCGAGGGAGGCATGTGCCTCGCGGCAGGCAACGGGATCGTCTCGGGGACGCCTTTTGAGAACATTGAAGCATTCCTGGACGAGGCAGTCTGTTACGGGACAAAACATCGCAGCCAGTGGGTAGTCGGAAAGTGAGGAGACGGACCTGATGATTTTTGATCTCTTAACTGGTGAAGAAGGTACGACAACTACCTGCTCTGCAGACATCGAAATCATCGAGAAGGATAGGATCATCCTCCGTGCGTTGGCCTCCAGGATGGCAGAGCTTGCCAGCCGCCCCACTGAGGATGAAAAGAAAGAACTCTGGGTTGCCCATAACGATCTAATGCCCGTCCGGCCACTTGTTTTTTGTGACCCCGAGGGAGGCTGGAGCGAAATAATCCCTGGTGATAGCCTAAAATGTGAAGGCGATCTGGCCCAAAGGTGGGAGCTGTTCCTGCGGAAGGAAATTTTCTGGGGAGAAAGCATGAAAGACGATAAGGTGATTGAGCCTTATTTCAATATACCCTTTACTGCCGTTGAAAGCGACTGGGGATTGCATGAGACAACCATCGGTGGAAAAGACAAAGGGTCTTATATCTGGCAGGCTCCGATCAGGGATTTTCGGGACATTGACAAGCTGCACACCCCGCAGATCAGCGTGGATTATAGTAAAACCAAAAAGTACCTTGAACAGGCTGAAGAAATTTTCAAAGACCTGCTGCAAGTCAGGATAAAGGGAATTTGGTGGTGGTCATTTGGTCTGACTTTGACGCTGAGCAGGCTGCGCGGCCTTGAACAGATCATGTTTGACATGTACGACAACCCCGATGTGCTGCACAAACTCATGGCTTTATTGCGGGACGGCACGCAGTCTGAAGTCGATTTTCTGGAGCAGAATGGCCTGTTGAGCCTGAATAATGATAACACGTATGTTGGGTCAGGCGGCTTCGGCTGGACGAAACAACTGCCCCAGAAGAACCATGACAGCGGGCATGTCCGAACCGTGGATATGTGGGGGTTCGCAGAAAGCCAGGAAACTTCCGGGATATCGCCCCAAATGTTCAGTGAATTTGTTTTTCAATATCAACTTCCCATCCTCGCACGATTCGGCCTCAATTGTTATGGTTGCTGTGAAGCGTTGAATACAAGATGGGATATTATCAAAAAGATTCCAAACCTGAGAAGGGTTTCAGTCTCTCCCTGGGCGGATGTGAGGGATATGGCGGAGAAGCTTCAGGATAAATATATTTATTCATTGAAACCCCATCCCGGGTATCTTGCGGTCTCGCCAATCGATGAGGACTTCATCAGAAAGGGTCTCAGAGAGACACTAAAAATCACGAAAGCATACAATTGTCACGTTGAGATCATCATGAAGGATAATCATACCCTGGCCAATCATCCGGAAAATGCGATCCGCTGGTGTCAAATCGCAAAGGAAGAAGCGTATTCAATTTGAATATTCTTCACAATATTAACGTTGCATAAAGAAGGCATCCACTGGTTTGATCACCTCTTTATCAAGAGTTGGTGCAGTTAATAGACCTGATTGTGACCAGTTTCACCCGTACCCTTCAGACAACAGAATCCTGATTAAGCATAATTCTCTCCAAGAATTCCAAACCATCTTATGCTACCCTGAGTGTGTGAATTTTAGGCTTCTACGGTAATTCAATGAATACACCCATCCCCGCCATTGTCCTGATAGAAAATGATGATGTCACATTGGAGCTTTACCAGCGTGAGCTATGCAGATCCTTCAAAGTATTCGCGTTTACCGAATTAAATGGTGTGTTGGAAGTCATGGCAAACCAGGACATCCAGGCAGTCGTGATTGAACCAGAAATAGACTCCGGAAAAGGATGGGGGCTGATCCGTTCCATATATATTACCTATCCCGACCGCCCCATTCCAGTTATTGTTTGCAGTACCCGTGATAGCAGCAACGGGGGTTCCGCCCTGCAGGTCGCGAAGTATCTGACAAAGCCAGTCCTCCCAGGAACGTTGCGGGAAAAAACCCTAGAAATAATCCGTGAGAAAGACAAATTGAAGAGATCTTCATGAACGATTCCCCTTTTTTGGACCGCCCAAAGCCCAACCCGGAGCGGTACGATACCCATGTGGCAGAGGCATGGGTTTCGGAAAACCGGTTCATCTCCTTGGCACCGGACCACGCGGATATGCCTTCCTTATCACAAGCCAGGGAAGTCCTCCCTGATCCATTCTGGACCGGCCACACCGAGTTCAACGATTGTTATTGGCGAGCCTGGGAGTTGGCGTTCAGCAATTTGAAACGGCCAACTCCGGAAAACGATTTTGCCGCGAACTATTGCGATACTGCCTTCAACGGCAACCTTTTCATGTGGGATTCGGCTTTCATCACGTGTTTTGGAGTCTACGGGCGGCGCGCCTTCAATTTCCAGAGGACCCTGGATACATTCTATCGAAAACAACACCCGGACGGGTTCATCTGCCGTGAAATATCAGAAACAGACGGGCAGGATACTTTTCCCCGCTTCGACCCTTCCAGCACGGGTCCCAATATACTGGCCTGGGCTGAATGGAACTACTTTATGAAATCCGGGGACCGGCAAAGGCTGGAAACAGTCTTTCCACCACTCGTGGCCTATCACCACTGGATGCGCAAATATCGTACCTGGCCGGATGGTTCCTATTGGTCGACCGGCTGGGGGCAAGGGATGGATAATCTGCCTCGAGTCAGGCGAGACGAGCATATCAATTTTGACAACGGGCACCTGACCTGGGCGGATGCGACCTTCCAGGCACTCCTGTCGGCGAGAGTCCTGTTCCAAATTGCGACTCTTATTGGCAGGGAGGCTGAAGTCGAAGACCTGGGCGAAGAGCTCGAACGGTTAAACATCTATTCCAATCTACATCTCTGGAACGATCAAAGCAAATTCTACTGTGATCGACACCCGAATGGGGAATTATTACCAATGAAGCACATCGGAGCCTACTGGGCGTTGCTTGCCGGATGCGTTCCTGCGGACCGGATTCCCGGTTTTGTAGCGCACCTCGAAAACCCATCCGAATTCAAACGAGCGCATCGCATCCCGGCTCTCTCAGCCGACGACCCGGCTTACAGCGCTACCGGGGATTACTGGTGCGGAGGGGTGTGGGCACCCACGAATTATATGGTCTTGAAAGGGCTGGATGCCAGCGGACAGGGTGAGCTTGCCCATGAGATCGCAAAAAATCACCTCGGTAATGTCGTTCAGGTTTTTGAATCAGACGATACTCCCTGGCTCGGCGCAGATCAGTTCCGGCAATATTTTCATCTCACTAATCTTAAGTACGACGACAAACACACCCTATGGGAGAACTATGCGCCGGACGTAATCAAACCGGGCAGCCACTCAAAGCCAGGATATGTAGGCTGGACTGGTGTGCCGCCGATTGCGGTCTCGATGGAAGATGTGTTTGGGCTTTCCCAAGATGCCGTCTCAAACCGGCTTTCTTGGCATGTCAGGCTCATTGAGGAACATGGCGTGCGTCGGTATCCATTCGGCTCGACCGGTATTTTGGATTTGAAGTGCAAGCCCCGCAATTCGCGGCTTGATCGGCCGTCGATCGAAATCCATTCGAATGTTCCATTAACCTTGGAAGTGAT
>JBGOXG010000281.1:0-2550 GCA_041479025.1 Anaerolineae bacterium | reverse complement strand
GCATCTTGATTGAGTTTGTCTTTCACATCCTCCCATAGCGCAGCGGCGGTGAGACTCTTTTGAATGGTTTCATCCAACTCTGATTTATTCCCGGCAATCCCGAGCACGCGCGGTCCGAAAGCAACATTGTCGTAAATGGATTGTGGGAAGGGATTGGGCTTCTGGAACACCATCCCCACCCGCTGGCGTAATTCGACCACATCCACATCAGGGGCATAGATATCCTGCCCATTGAGCAGAATTTGTCCTTCCACCCGCGCGCCTGCGATGGTGTCATTCATCCGGTTGAGACAGCGCAGGAAGGTTGATTTACCGCAGCCTGAAGGTCCGATCAGCGCGGTAACCAGGTTGGGACGGACATCCATGTTTATCTTAGAGAGAGCGATTTTTTCCCCGTAGAAAAAATCAAGGTTGCTGACGGTGAAGATGTTCGATTCTGCCATGTATGAATTTTATCATTGGTTGCGTACAAGAGATGCCTGATTGCGACTATAATTCAGGCGATGAAACGGTTATGGCTCTTCTCTTTCATGATGATGATACTCCTGTCGCTGGGTGTTACCTCGTGCAGTTTCGGTGTTGCGCGCGACTCCAAGCCTGCCAAGGAGACCATTGAAAACAAGGGTTCCGATACGATGGTCAATCTCGCCCTGGCATGGGCGGAGCAATACCAGAAAGAGCACCCAGCAGTCGAGATCGCAGTCACGGGGGGCGGTTCAGGGACGGGGATTGCTGCGCTAATAAACAATAGCGTGGATATTGCCAATGCTTCACGTGAAATAAAGAAGGAAGAAATCGCGGATGCAGAAAAGAAAGGCGTAACCCCGGTGGAGTTTATCGTGGCACGGGATGCGATCGGGATCATCGTCCATCCAAGCAACCCGGTTTCCCGGCTTACCCGCCAGCAACTTTCGGATATTTATAGCGGTAAAATCAAAAACTGGAAGGAATTGGGTGGGGAAGACCGCCCGATCGTGCGCCTGTCCCGCGAGTCCAACTCCGGGACGCACGTTTACTTCCTCGAACAGATAGTCCGTCTGGGAGATAAAAACAACAAGACCCTGTTTTCAGCGGATACCCTGCTTTTACCGTCCTCGGAGGGGATCATCAGCGAGGTCCGTCAAAACCCCAATGCCATCGGCTATGACGGGCTCGGATACATCCCGAAGGATTTGAAGATCATCGCGGTCGCCAAGAATCCCGGTGATCCATACGTCCTGCCTTCGATTGCGACCGTCAACGACAAGTCATATCCTATCGCGCGCGACCTTTACATGTACACCCCCAAACAACCGTCTGGTGCAATAAAAGATTACCTTGATTGGATCCTGGCTGACGAAGCGCAGGCGATCGTTGCTCAACAGGGATTCGTCCCGATAAAGCCTGGTCCGTAGGCAGGCCATCTCCCTTAAAGTCTCGGAGCAATCATGGAAAACAACACAGGCTGGCGTGAATTCACCATCACACGTGTCATCAAAGTGGCGGGTTATTCCGCCATAGGTTTTGTGCTTTTGATTTTCTTCTTCCTCCTGCGTGAAGGATTACCGGCACTGACCGAAGTCTCAGTCATTGATTTACTCACCACCCGTTGGTATCCCACCGAAGGGTATTTTGGAATCCTGCCGCTCATTACCGGGTCGCTCATTGTGACCTTGGGAGCTGCCATGGTGGCGGTCCCCTTTGGAATCGGGACGGCGATTTTTATCTCGGAAATTTCCCCGCGTTGGATGAGGGAGTTTCTCAAGCCGCTGGTGGAGTTACTAGGCGGGCTGCCCTCCGTCATGCTTGGCTTCCTCGGCATTTTGATTTTCGCGCCTTATCTGCGAGTCATCCTTTCACTACCGACCGGGCTGTCCGCCCTGACCGGTTCGCTGCTGCTGGGTGCAATTGCCATCCCGACCGTTGTCTCAGTGTCTGAAGATGCGCTGGATGCCATCCCTCGCGCCTATCGCGAAGGAGCCTGGGCGCTGGGCGCAACCCGCTGGCAGACCATCTGGCGTGTGACGCTCCCTGCTGCCCGCTCCGGTGTACTGACCGCTGTGATGCTGGGTGTTGGCCGCGCCATCGGAGAGACGATGACAGTGATGATGGTCACGGGGAACGCACCGGTGATGGCGGTGTATCTCGGCGCGTTATTCTCCCCCGTCCGCACCATGACCGCCACCATCGCTGCCGAAATGGGTGAAGTTGCCACTGGCAGCGTTCACTATCACGTCCTGTTCTTCATCGGGATCGTGCTCTTCGTGGTTTCACTGGTGGTCAATATCACGGCGTCTGCCCTCATCTTCCGGCAGCGCAAACGTTCAGAACGGATTTTGTCATGAAAGGTGATGCATGAAGCGCCGAAAAAATTACCGCAATCTCACCCAACGCCTTGGTTTTGCGCTATTGACATTGATTGCGTTATTAACTGTCATTCCGATCGTGGCTGTCGTGGTTTATATTTTTTTCAAAGGTTTGCCTGCCATCTCTTGGGAGTTCCTTACCCAGTTTCCTACTAACGGGATGCGTTCGGGCGGGATCATGCCTGCCATCATTGGCACGGTCTAT
>JBGOXG010000170.1:0-4987 GCA_041479025.1 Anaerolineae bacterium | reverse complement strand
CGTGATCGCCGCCGTCAGGGTCGTCTTCCCATGATCAATGTGTCCCATGGTCCCTACATTCAAGTGCGGCTTCGTCCGCTCAAATTTCTGCTTCGCCATTTTCTTTCTCCTTCAAATGATTATGACAAATTGCGGGTGTCAGCAACTGAGCCCTCAATGGGACTTGAACCCATGACCCCGTTCTTACCAAGAACGTGCTCTACCGACTGAGCTATGAGGGCCTAACGTGCTGCCCGGAACTTACCGGGAGTGGGCGGTGAAGGATTCGAACCTCCGAAGGCTTCTGCCAACTGATTTACAGTCAGTCCCCTTTGGCCACTTGGGTAACCGCCCGATTGTTGCGGTCTAGTATTTAGCCTACTAGTCGCTTAGTCTCATCCATCGATGAGACGAACCGACCAAGAGACTAAGCGTCCTGCAAAAGTGCCAAGCCGACGACGGGAATCGAACCCGTAACCGCCCGCTTACAAGGCGGGTGCTCTGCCGATTGAGCTACGTCGGCGAGCCTGACCCTGCCGATTAAGCGGGGGAATTATACCAAAGCCTCCCCGCACGTACAAGGTCTAACAGACCATTCGGCAGCCTGTCAGCGTTATTTTTAATGAATAACATGCTCGGGGTAGCCGGGCACGGGGCGTTAGTCTATCAGGATTCAAGGGCAGAGTCAAGTGCCAGTCGCCAAAAAACCGGTTATGTTATAATTTTCAATCATAAGAATTCCCTGTGGAGCCAGTTATGTTGAAAATATCAATCACATATTGCGCCGTCTGACACTACACCGATCGAGCCACCGGTCTGGCGGCTGAACTTCTGAAACTTTACGAACCGGAGATCGAAACTATCACTTTGATTCCTTCGGATGGCGGAAAATTTGAAATCGAAGTGAATGGAACCCTGATTTACTCAAAGTTGCAAACGAAACGTCACGCTGAACCAGGAGAAGCAGCGGGGTTGGTCGGAAAAATGATGGATCGAGGCTTGAATGGCTAAAAAGGGAAGGGTTTTTTCTGGAATTCGCCCAACCGGGCGCGCGCACCTGGGCAATTATCTGGGTGCCATCAAGAACTACGTTGCATTACAGGATGAGTACGAATGTGTGTACTGCATCGTGGATCTACATGCATTGACCACCGTGGAGGACACTGAAAATCTCCAGCAGAACACCACTGAGATCGCCTTGGACTTACTGGCGGCAGGTATTCGACCCGATGAGACGATCCTGTTCATCCAATCACACGTGCCGGAGGTAACGGAACTCCATACCATCTTATCGATGGTAACACCAATGGGCAAGTTGACAGACCTGCCGACATTTAAAGATAAAGCGCGCCAACAACCCGATAATGTTAATTATGGTCTGGTGGGTTATCCCGTCCTGATGACCGCCGACATCGCACTCTATAAGGCCGATACGGTTCCTGTAGGAATTGACCAAGCACCCCACATCGAGTTTGCGCGCGAGGTCGTCAGATCCTTTAATTACCGCTACAACACCAGTGTCCTCATCGAACCTCAGATGAAAAACACCGAGATCCCAAAGGTGCTCGGCATTGACGGCAAGGAAAAAATGGGCAAAAGCCTCAACAACCATATAGAGCTGGCTTCCACGCCCGAAGAAACCCAGAAGCGCGTGATGATGATGGTCACCGACCCTCAACGGAGGAAACGCACGGACCCCGGCAATCCAGATATCTGCAATGTCTTCTCGATGCATAAAATCTTTACCCCTGAAGAAGAAGTGGCAATGATCAATGTTGAATGCCGCAGGGCAGGCATCGGCTGTGTGGAATGCAAGAAGCGCTTCGCAGAGAATCTGAATAAAAACCTGCAACCCTTCCGTAACCGACGCGCCCAATTGGGTGCAGATCCTAACTATGTCGTGGAAGTGCTGCATGACGGGGCGAAACGAGCCAGGACCATCGCGCAGCAGACCATGGAAGAAGTCCGCGACGCTGTGCAATTACCAAAATAGGAGAATAAAAAGGGACAGGCGAACTCCTGTCCCTTTTTTCGTTAATTCGATACGGAGACAATATGCGAGCCGTTTTACAACGGGTCAAACATGGGAGAGTTTCAGTAGATGACCGCATCGTCGCAGAGATAGAGCGCGGTCTGGTCATCCTGCTTGGCATCGGCCACGGAGATGGGGATGAGCAGGTGAATTTCATGGCGGATAAAATTGCGACATTGAGAATATTCGATGATGCCCAGGGCAAGACGAATCTATCCGTCCTCGACGTGAAGGGCGCTGCCCTAGTGGTTTCCCAATTCACACTCTATGCGGACACACGCAAGGGACGTCGTCCATCATTTACGGATGCTGCTTTACCCGAATTTGCCCGCCCGTTGGTGGAGCAATTTGCGAAACGACTGGCAATACTAGGGATCCCAACACAGCAGGGAGAATTCGGCGCGCATATGCTTGTTGAAATAGACAATGACGGACCGGTGACCATTTATCTTGAGCGATAAATAGCCATTCCTGATTTACTATCTTGCTGTCGCGCGGAGCCTGATCGCATTCCTTAGGAGTAGAATAGAAGGTGGAACGTGGTGTGGATAATGGACTAGTTCTCCAATATTTATTGACGAAGTCATATTATTATGTGGACTAAAATTTCCCCGGTCCGATAAGTGGCCTGGAAAGATTATGATAAAGAATCTATTTACTCCCCCCGTATTTGAAGATGCAGAAAAGACTGTCACTGCCAGGTTGCTGTATATTATCCTTGCGGTTGACGTGGCAATCTGCTTCGTGTTCATAATTCCCTTTTATTATTTTGCATCAGAGAGGTTTGGTAGGTATATAGTTCTGGCGACAATAGTGCTGATCACAAGTGGTTTGTCATTCTATGCCACCAGAAGAGGCCACATTCGCATCGCCAGCATTATTCTTGTTACGTCGTTATGGGTTTCCATCATGATCGCCGCCCTCACCAGTGGTGGGGTTGAGGCTTCAATTTACATCGGTTCTGCAGTACTCATCGTTATGGCTGGAATGTTGTTGGGGGATCGAGCGGCAATTGTCACAGCCATCACTAGCATTGTCGCAGGTGCGATAATGATTATCTTGGAATCGGCCGGGATATTACCTGCATTTCCAGAAGACAACAATATAACTCGTTTACTCAGTTATACATTTTTCTTTTTTCTTGTAATGGTTTTTCAACGAATATCGACCCGTGCCATGCGCGAGGCGCTCAACAATGCTCGCACAGAACTTGAGGAGCGCCAGCGCACTGAGCAGGCGCTGCGCGAGGGTGAAGAAAGATACAGGCTGATCTCCTCCGTCAGCTCAGATTATATGTTTTCCACGCAGCTTGGTCCTGATGGCAACCTGCAATTGGACTGGGTCGCCGGAGCCTTTGAAAGGATCACAGGCTACACATACGAAGAGTATGTCGCCCGCGGGGGGTGGATCTCAGCTTTACATCCTGATGACAGAGAGAAAGATGCTCGCGATATGGCTGTCCTCCAGACTAACCAGCCTGTCACCAGTGAAGTCCGCACAATTAATAAGAGCGGCGATGTGCTATGGGTCCGGGTTTATGCCCAACCACGATGGGATAATGAAAACAACCGCCTGACAGGAATATATGGGGCAGTTCAAGAGATCACCTCACAAAAAAAAGCGGAAGAGGAACTAGAACAGCATGCCGAAGAAATGTATATTCTTTACCAGATGGGGGTGGTCCTGACCACCGGTCAGGATATGTATCAAACTTTACGCAAGCTGCTTGACCACCTCCAACATTTATTCGTACTCGATACTCTCTTTATTGGCGTTTACGATAAAGAAACGGGAATGATTTCTTATCCGTTATATGAAAATTTCAATGAACCCCTTCTTGTCCCCTCGCGCAATCTACATGAGAATCCGGGTCTCTCAGGAGAAGTAATCTTCAAGCAGCGCACCGTTTATATCCCTGACATGGATGCTCCTGGAGCACAGAAAACTCACGCAGCTATTACCGTAGGCACAACACCTACCCGTTCCTTTCTTGGCGTTCCAATGATCACCCACGATCGTGTCATTGGCCTGGTATCTGTCCAGAGTCAACACCCCAACGCTTATAACGAGAGGCAGATCCGCCTGCTGGAAACCATCGCTGCTCAAATCGGTACAGCTCTCGAAAAAGCAAGTCTGCTCGAAAAACTCCAACAGGAACTCATCGAACGCGAACATGCCGAAGATGAAGTCCGGAAACTCAACACAGAACTTGAACAAAGGGTCCGTGAACGCACGATCGCATTGAGCGCGAGCGAAGGTTCTTTACGAGAACGCAGCATCCAGCTTGAGGCAACAAACAAGGAACTCGAGGCGTTCGCTTACTCTGTATCGCATGACTTGCGAGCTCCCCTGCGGGCGATCAAAGGATTCAGTCAAATTTTATTGACAGATTTTGCTGCCAGACTGGACGGGGAAGGTTTGGATTTCCTGCAGCGCATCTCACAGGCAGCCAGTCAGATGAGCGACCTGATCGAAAGCCTGCTTTCCCTGTCACGGTTGACGCGGGGGGAACTAAATCGGAAGGATGTAAATCTTACAATGCTTGCCAGGGACATCCTCGAGAGAATTCACGAGCAGGAACCTGCATGCCCTATCACCTGGGTTGTCGCTGAAGGACTGCAGGCCCATGTTGACGAGAAACTTTTCCGCACGGTTTTGGAGAATTTATTGGGTAACGCCTGGAAGTACACCTCGAAGACAGACAACCCGACCATTGAAATGGGTTCAATGATAAAAGATGACCAGACTGTCTACTTTGTCCGCGACAACGGCGTGGGCTTCGATATGGCGAACGCCAGCAAGCTCTTCGGCGCATTCCAACGTCTGCACACTGACACTGAATTCCCCGGTCACGGCATCGGGCTGGCAACTATCCAGCGCATCATCCACCGGCACGGAGGGGTTATCTGGGCTGAAGCGGAACCGGGCAAAGGTGCGACATTCTTCTTCTCTCTCGATACAGAAATTTGAAGGTTT
>JBGOXG010000114.1:0-7245 GCA_041479025.1 Anaerolineae bacterium | reverse complement strand
TGAGTTGAAAACAGGCAGCGCACAGAACTCGCTGGCAGGTCGAATTTTAAATCATGGGTTTTTCCGGAAAGGTTCAAGACTACCAGGCAGGTTTGCTGGTTGTCTGCGCTCTTACGCAGTAAAGCAAAATAACCATCGGATGTCTCGTGCAAGGGAGTATAGTCGCCAGTGATAAGAACCGGGGTCTGCTTGCGTAAGCGTAACACGTGCTTGTAGAAGCTCAACATAGACGCCGGGTCATGCTGCTGGTCAGCAACATTGACACCCTGAGCGTAGTTCGGGTTGACAGGAACCCAAGTACGCACGCCCGCAGGACTGAAGCCGGCGTTACTATCGTTACTCCACTGCATCGGTGTGCGGCACCTATCACGGCTGTCATCGGCGGCCAGTGCAAGCGCTTTTTCTGGTGGAGTCCCATCGGCAATCTCCCTGTTGTAAAACCACACGGCAGGTGGGTCGCGGAAGAGGCTGACATCGGGGAGACGGTAATCGGACATGCCAATCTCTTCACCATTAAATAGAAACGGTGTGCCCCACAGGGTGAGCATGAGTGCGAGGGATGTGCGGGCGATGGCAGCGTTGTTCTGACCGTCACCATAACGGCTGTAGACGCGTGAAGCATCATGGTTGTTGAGCGTATTACAGGGCCATGCGCCTGGGGGCAGGGCAGCCAGGCGTTCCCGCTGGTTTGCACGAATCCAGGCAGGTGTAATGTGGTTGGTTTTCATGAGCGGAAAATTAAACGTGAGATGCAATTCGTTTGTGCCATCCCCATAATAGCTCAAATCTTCGCTCTCACCTACGAGCACACGGTCGGGATACTCGTCTATAACCTGGCGAAGTTCCTGCATCAACTGGTGCACGCCATCCTGATCAATCTGGTACATGTACATCAGTTCCCAGTGCCGAACCAATTCTTTGTCGGCGCTGGCCAGGAAACCGTGTTTGAGCCCCCGACGCATTTCTTCTTGAGTCATCCCGGAACGATGATCAGGCATTGCCGGGTCCTCAAAGATTGTGCCAATGGCATCAAGACGATAACCATCCACGCCCATATCGAGCCAGAACCGCACTGCAGTCCACATGGCCTTTTTGACTTCTGGATTGCGCCAGTTCAGATCAGGCTGTTCCTTGAGAAAGAAATGGTAATAGTATTGGTCTGTGGCTTTATCGTATTCCCAGGCTGAGCCGCCAAAAGGCGAACACCAGTTGTTGGGCGGGCCGCCATTTTTACCATCGCGCCAGATATACCAATCGCGCTTGGGATGGTTTCGATCTGAGCGGGATTCGATGAACCACTGATGCAGGTGAGACGTGTGATTAAGGACCAGGTCCAGGATGACACGAATACCACGTTGGTGGGCACCATTGAGGAAGCGTTTGAAATCGTCGAGCGTTCCATACTCAGGAGCTACATTGACATAGTCGGAGATATCGTAGCCCACATCAAATTGGGGCGAAGGGAAGTGAGGTGAAATCCAGACGGCATCAATACCCAAGTCAGCAAGATAGTCAAGACGTTGATACATCCCAACGAAATCACCAATGCCGTCACCATTGCCATCGGCAAAACTGCGTGGGTAGATTTGATAAAAAACTGCCTTCTGCCACCACTTCAAACCTGCCATACATTGCGCTCCTATCAGATCAGGTAGTAAAGCACTACTAGACTCACCTCGACAGCCAGCGTCAAGCCAAACAACCTCCATGACTCGGGACGCCCTACCCTTTTTCGGTGGTATTCAGTTGTGCTGATGATAAAGACCAGGTAAACCAGTGCCAGGAAAAACACTAGCAGCAAAGCATATCGTTCGGCAGGGTCAATGCTGCCGCCAAGACGGAGATAGATCAGGTAAAATAGTTCCTTGCCGATATAAATGGCTTCGAGACCCAAGCCAGCAGTAACAATCCACAAAACCGTCGCGATTACGGCGGATGCGATTTGACGTACCTTCGGTTGTGTGTCCATCGAAACTAAATTCCTTCCAGTTTCAATTCCTCAGCCCGATGACAGGCTACAAAATGACCGGGCTTGAGTTCCCGGAATTCCGGAGTTTTCAATTTACATACATCCTTGGCATACTGGCAGCGCGGATGGAAGTAACACCCGCTGGGCGGGTTCGATGGATCTGCGACTTCGCCCTGCATCACGATCCGGTCTGATTTATAGAGAGGGTCAGCCTTGGGCACCGCAGACAATAAAGCCTCGGTATAGGGATGGAGAGGGGAAGAGTACAATTCCTCTGCATCGGCGATTTCAGCCACTTTACCCACGTACATCACCGCAACCCGGTCGGAGATATGTTCTACTACACTTAGATCATGCGCTATAAAGATATACGATAAGTTAAAATCCTTTTGTAGATCCTGCAAGAGGTTTAACGTCTGCGCCTGGATGGAAACATCCAGAGCCGAGACAGGCTCATCGCAAATAACCAGACTCGGGTTGAGCGACAGAGCACGGGCAATACCGATACGCTGACGCTGTCCACCCGAAAATTCATGCGGGTAACGGCGCAAGTGATCGGAACGCAACCCCACTCGTTCGAGCAAACGAATAATGACAGCCTCAGTTTCCGAGTCCATGGAAAAGCCATGAATTATCATCGGTTCAGAGACAATATCAGAGACTGTCATACGTGGGTTGAGAGAATTGATCGGATCCTGAAAGATCATCGAGATTTCTCTGCGAATGGCTTTCAGCTGGTTCGGGGGGAGGTCCAGGAGATTCACCCGCTGGCGTGTGCCGTCAGAAGAAAGAATGCGGGAATTGAATAGCACTTCCCCGGCGGTAGGCTCATAGAGGTGGATGATGGTGCGGCCAGCCGTGCTTTTGCCACAGCCGCTTTCTCCCACCAGGCCGAGAGTCTCGCCTTCACGGACGAAAAAGCTGACATCGTCCACAGCTTTAACATAACCTACCGTGCGGCGGAGCAGACCTTTTTGAATGGGGAAGTATTTCTTTAGCCCTTTTACTTCCAGCAAGTAATTATTGTTTTTAGCATTGGCTTGCACCGGTTGTACTTGTCCTTCAGCGGCCATATTCCTCCTCGTAGAGTAAACAATTGGCCCAGTGCTCATCACCAACTTTCGTCCATTTTGGCACAACCTTGTCACATTTACCCGACATAAATAGCGGGCAGCGTGGATGGAAGACACAGCCGGTCGGGAGATTGAATGGGTCAGGCACCATGCCGGAAATCGTTGCCAGGCGCTCACCCGCTGTCTTTTTTCCAAGCTTGGGAATTGACCTCAAGAGGGCCTGAGTGTAGGGATGTTTTGGATTCTGAAAGATCTCGATAACTTTGCCCTGTTCCACGGCTTTGCCCATGTACATAACCACAATTTCTTCCGCCATGCTGGTGATGACGCCCAGGTTGTGGGTGATGAACATGATGGCCATATTTACCGATTGCTGGAGGTCTCGCATGATATCGAGAATTTGCGCCTCGATCGACACATCCAAGGCTGTCGTCGGTTCGTCAGCAATAAGCATCGATGGTTCACACGAGAGCGCAATAGCGATCATCACACGCTGGCGTTGACCACCACTTAATTGGTGGGGATAACTATCGACACGCTGCTCGGGCTTGGGAATGCCAACGCGGTGCAGCATTTCAATGGCGATCACGCGGGCTTCTGCTTTCGTCACTTTGCGATGAGCCATCACCTGTTCCGCAATTTGGTCGCCGACCTTATAAACTGGTGTCAAATGATGAAGGATGACGGCTTCGTTGATATGGGTTCCGGCAGTATATACGGGTGTGAGAGAACTCATTGGTTCCTGGAAGATCATGCCAATCTCTCCACCGCGAACCTGGCGGATGAGCTTCCCATCGGGATCCGTCTTTGCCAGGTCAATAATATCATCCATCTGGGTCAGGCCATCGCTTTTCAAGCGGCGGTAATAGATAATCTCACCGTGTGTGATCTTGCCCGGTTTGGGGATCATATTTAGAATGGCGCGAGCTGTTATTGACTTGCCACAGCCGCTTTCACCAATAATTCCAAGCGTCTTACCTCGATTGACGGTCATCGTAAGACCATCCACCGCTTTTACAATGCCAGCGCGCACATCGAACTCCACACGCAGATCTTTTACTTCAATCAATGGTTCATTTAAAAGTTCACTCATGGGAGTCTCCACAATTAACGGGAACCATAGGGGTCGAGGGCATCGCGCAGGCCATCCCCGAGCATATTGTAGGCCAGAATCGTGACAATAATAAATGGCACTGTCCACAGTTCCCAAGGGGTATTGTGGATGGCGCGGACGGTAGCGGCATCTTGTAACAGCACACCCCAACTGGTCAGCGGGGGGCGCAGGCCGAGGCCCAACCAACTGAGCGCCGTTTCGGCGAGGATCATGCCAGGGATAGCGAGGGTGGCGATCACAACCACATGGCTCATTGTACCGGGGAGCAAGTGCCGGAACATTAAACGGGAATCGTTTGCCCCGGCGCTCTTGGCTGCCAGTACGTATTCGCGTTCGCGCAAGGAAAGGATTAACCCACGCACCTGGCGGGCCAGGCCTCCCCAACGGACAAACGAAAGGATGAGCGTGAGCATGAAATACACGGCGATCGGCGACCAAAAAGAGGGGATCGCCGCTGCCAAAGCCATAAACAACGGAATATCCGGGAAGGCGTTGAGAAACTCGGTGATACGCTGGATGAGCATGTCAACCGCCCCGCCATAATAGCCGGAGATCACCCCCAGGGTGGTCCCGAAGAAGAGCGTCAAAAACTGTCCAATCAAACCAATCATCAACGAGAGGCGCCCTCCATACAAGATGCGCGTAAACCAGTCGCGCCCCAACGCATCGGCGCCCATGATCAAAATCCTCGTCTCCGGGTTGTTTTTCTGATCGATACCGTAAAGGTGAAAATCCGATGGGATGAAACCCAGCAGTTTGTACGCATCGCCATGCACAAAGAAATAGATTGGGTAGATTTTTGTGGGGTCTTCGACGAATGTCCGTTTGCGGGTAACGAAGTCAAGTTTCTTCTCAACCCCGTAAATGAAGGGGCGTGATTGGAATTTACCCTCTTGATCGACGAAGTGAATCCGGGTGGGTCCGGCCTCAGTGTAATCCGAAGAGTCATCCAACTTATAGGGAGAGAGAAACTCAGGGATGAACACAAACGAAAAGTAGAAGGTAAGCAAGATGATGCCGCCAACGACAGCGACACGGTTACGCTTGAATTTCCACCACACCAGGCTCCAGTAACTCTGGCTAATTTGTGTTTGCTTGGCTGTAGCGGCGGTCTCGTTTTTTTCTGCTTTGGCCATAATCTTTTCTCCTAATTAAGGGACCAGTCCAGAAGCGAAGCGATGCTTCGCCCCTACTCCAGGCGGATGCGTGGGTCGATCCACGCCAGCACCAGGTCAGCCAGAAGATTTCCGATCAGAGTCAGCAACGTGATCAAAACGATGCATGTACCAGCCATATACATATCCAACTTGCGCAACGAATCGATGAACAAAGGAAAGATCGTTGGCAGATTGAGCACAACGGAAACCAGCCCACCGCCTCCGATGATGCCAGGGATGGCTTCTGATCCAAGGATGACGATGAGGGGGTTGATGGCGATGCGCACCGCATGCTTCCAAATGACGGTGCCATTCTTCAGGCCACGGGCACGAGCCGCTTCGACAAACGGTTGGCCAAGCGTGTCCAACAGATTGCCGCGCATGATACGGGTTAGACCACCGACACCGGTGACCGCGCTGATGAAGGCAGGGATCCACAGGTGATTGGTTAAATCCACAAAACGGGCCCAGGACCAGGCCGCATTTACATAATCCGCGGAAAACAATCCCGTGGCTTCGACGTCTAACACCGTGATTGCAAAGTATAAAACCAATAGTGCCAGTAAGAAGCCTGGCATGCCCAGGCCCACAAAGCTGAGGGTGGTGATGATCTGGTCCCCCATGGAGTACTGCTTCACCGCTGAGAAGACTCCCAGGGGGATGGCCATCGCCCATACGACTACGAGGGTTGCGATGCCAAGGATAATTGTCATCGTTACTCGCTCGCCGAGCATTTCTCTGACAGGCCGCTCGTACTCAAAGGACTCGCCAAAATCGCCATGCAGGAAATTCCAGGCCCAGTGGCTATACTGCCACAGGAACGGCTTATCCAGGTTATACCGCACGCGGTAGGTTTCAATCTGACCTTCGGCGCTGCGATCTCCACGGGCGCGTAATTGGGACAATTTCTGAGTGAGGAAATCACCGGGGGGAAGCTTGATGATCACAAAGCTGACAAACGACACCAACACGATCATGATGAGGGCATAGAGAACACGCCGGATGATATAGCTGGCCATAGACACCTCCGCAGCCAAGCGTGGGATTCTGAAATTACTTATGGCGGGCAGGTTGTACCTGCCCGCCATAATTACGATATTCGATTACTTATCCATCCACCACTGAGCGGCAATCTGGTTGCCGGGGGTGGCTGGCGCCCACGGACCAACCACGCCGAAGTTGAGGATGTTCTTCATATAATCCTTGACGATGATCGGCATGGGCTGGTCACCGGAAACGCCGATGACAAACGGGCCTTGAGTAATGTGCACGTCAATGGCTTCCCAGACTACTTCGTGGCGGCCTTGCTCGGTGCCGGTCCCGCGCGCCTTGTTGTACAGCGCCTGCAGTAGCTGCGCCGGGCTGCCATCTTCGGGCTTCAAGCCGCACGGATAGGCTTTGCCTTCAGAGGGCTGCTCAGTACAAGCATCACCGCCCCTGGCGAACCAGCGGCCTTCCAGCGGGAAGTAGTAGCGGTTCACTACGGGGAACAACCAGTCCGGGTAGGTCAGGATGTCGATTTCTGAGATGTGCGCGCCGCGCAGCATGAAGTAGCCTTCATTCGTGCGGGTATCCACGTCCGGCTGGCCCTGGATGTTGTTGATCTTGACTTTGATGCCCAGGTTAGCTTCCCACTGTTTCTTCATCTCATCGGCCGCGTCAACCTGCACCTTGAGGCTGCCGCCCCAATCGGTAATATCGATGACCATTTCGAAAGGCTTCCCGCTGGGCAGGGCGCGGAAGCCATCGGCGCCTTTTTTCATGCCGAGTGCGTCCAATTTGGCATTGGCCGCGGCCGCATCAAACGTGATGTAGTTTTCTGCCCATTTCTTGTACACGGCCTGGCCCTGGGCACCCGCGAAGTGCCACGACTGCGGGCTGAGCGTGTAGTTCTTGATATCAGCGATGCCACCCCAGGCGACGTCGACCACG
>JBGOXG010000144.1:0-5956 GCA_041479025.1 Anaerolineae bacterium | reverse complement strand
GCACACCAAATCGATTGTGCTGACGCGGAACAACCCTTCTCCAGTATTGGTCGCACACGGTGATGAGGTGAAAGAATTGGAGGGCGAAAGCAAACCCATTGGCACCCACCGCAATTCCCGCCCTTTGATCAGCGAAATGCCTATAATATCCGGATTGACCGTGGTTTTCTTTACGGATGGGTTGGTACATGCCGGAGAACGGCGCGGCACGCCCATGGACACGCGTACCCTACTTATTAGCCTGTTGAAAAAAAGAGAGCCGTCAGCGCAGTTCCTCGCCGATGCCCTGCTCGCAGAGGCGATCCAATTGGACGATCGTCGTCCAGCCGATGATTGCAGTGTCGTCGTTTTCCGGGTTCTACCCCTCAGCGGAGACGATGCCCGTCGGATGAATGTCCGCCTGCCAATAAATTTGGGGGAAGTGTGAAAAGTAAACGAAGACCACACAGCATTATCCCGCGCGAGTGGAAAGCGACGTTTCGCGATACTCTGCTCCTGCTGAACGAGTTCAAGGAACCGCTGGTCATTTTCGTTCTGGCAATTATCGTATTTGGCGTTGTATATTACCGGCTGGCGCACAATTACAATGTGCCGATGGAGACTTACGCCGAAGCCATTTATCTCATGCTGACCCTGGCATTTCTACAACCTTACGGGGATTTTCCCAACCAACCGCTTCTTCAAATTTTCTACTTCATCATGCCCTTGATCGGGGTCGCAACACTGGCACTGGGACTGACTGAGTTTGGCATCTTACTTTTCAACCGTCGCACACGAAACAAGGAGTGGGAAATGGCAGTCGCTTCTACGTATAACCGGCACACCATTCTGGTCGGGTTAGGACATCTCGGTTATCGCGTTGTCCAAAAATTACACGAGATGGAAGAAAATGTGGTCGTCATTGAGGTCAATCCCAGTGTCGACACCATGGCAGCAGTGCGGAAAATGGGCATCCCGGTCATCGAAGATGACGCGACTCGCCCCTCCGTGCTCGAAACGGCGGGGATAGCGCAGGCAAAAACCATCGTCTTGTGCGCTCAGAATGACGCCATGAATCTCCAAATTGCACTAAAAGCCCGCAGCATCAACCGGACCATCCAGGTGGTCATCCGCATCTTTGACGAGGATTTTGCGAGAAGCCTGCAGGAACAGTTTGGTTTTTCCGCTTTGAGCGCCACTGGGATGGCCGCCCCTGTGTTTGCTGCCGCAGCAGCCGGGGCAGATGTAACCAACCCGATTTCCATCGAAGGCCAGCAATTAAGCCTGGCGCGACTCACTATTTCACCCGCATCCGAGCTGGCCGGAAAGACCGTCGGGTTCATCGAAGACAATTATCACTTGAATATTGTGCTCCTCCGCCACGACCATCAGTCAGAAATGCATCCCACCGACAGCAGGTTGATGAACGCCGGCGACATGATCGCTGCGCTGGGCGGCCCTGAGCAGTTGAGCCATTTATTGCACGACAATGAGTGAATTTACCAATAGATTACAACGCTTCGAGGACGAGTGGAACCGTCACCAAATAATAAACAAAATAAGTTTCTGATTGGTATCGTTGGCGTGTGCACTTCAGGAAAATCCACACTGATCGAGGGACTCGCGACGCAGGGTTACCACGCGCGGCATATTGCGCAGGAGCACTCTTACGTCAAAGACATGTGGAAGCGTATCACCAACCCGGATTTGCTCATTTTCCTGGATGCATCGTTTGCGGTAACTTGCCAGCGTCGTATATTAGACTGGACAGAAAAGGACTACGCCGAACAACAACACCGTCTCGCACATGCACATGAACACGCAGATTTTTACCTGGATACATCAACGCTAAGCCCGGAGGAAGTTTTAGCACGAGCATTGAAATTTCTCGAGAGTCATTCACAATAGGGAGATTCGGGAACTATCCCCAAGCCGAAGAAATTAATCCCAAGTAGTAAATATTCCGCGTGTCTCGTATATTCAACAGCCCTACTCACGCCCTGCCAATGGGAGTATAATCCACCCTTGCGCCAGCCCGCGGCTGGCATTTTCGTGAATGGAGAACATGAATAAATGAACCGACGCCAAAACTGGATGCTCGCCATCATCATTCTGCTTGTGTTGCTGGCAGCAGTGATTGTTTTCAACGGAAACATCACGATTACAAACCCCCTCACCAGCGTGGTAATTTTCACGCGCAACACAACGACCCGATTGGGGCTCGATTTACGCGGTGGGCTGCAGACCCTGCTCGAAGTCCCGCAAGAGTACAGCGTAACAGCAAATGATCTCAACACCACCCGCGATATTCTGGAGCAGCGTTCCAATGCACTCGGGGTCAGCGAAGTCCAAATGCAAACCGCCGGCCAGCGGCGCATCGTGGCCGAGTTCCCCGGCATCAGCAACCCTGACGAAGTTATCGCCTCCCTGCAGCAGACCGGTTTGCTGGAATTTGTGGACATGGGAACGTCCCGCCTCGACCCGGGTACGATCATCGAAACCGATTACGGGAAGGATACCCAGGCGCCCACCCCTGAACCCAACGCTACCCTCGACCCGAAAGCCCTGCCCGTCCTGCACACGGTGATGACCGGGACCGCACTTGACACGGTCGGAGTTGGGCAGAACCCCACCACCGGCGTTTTCAGTATTGACTTTACGCTCAAAGCTGATCAGGCAAAATTCTTCAGCGATTACACCAAAAATAATACGGGAAAAATCCTGGGCATTGCCCTGGATAAAAGAGTCATTTCTTCCCCGCAAATCCAGAACCAGATCCCGGATGGAAAAGGCCAGATCACCGGCAATTTCACCCGGGAAAGTGCCAATGCCTTCGCCATCCAGCTGAGGTATGGATCGCTGCCCGTGCCTGTGGTAGTTGTCGAGAGCCGTGCCATCGGGCCGACCCTCGGCGCCGAATCGGTCCGGAAAAGTCTGATCGCAGGTATCATCGGACTTTCTGCCGTGATGATCTTTATGGCGATGTACTACCGCGTACCGGGGGGGGTGGCGGATGTCGCTCTGATCTGCTACGCCCTGTTCACTCTGGCGCTTTTTGACCTGATCCCGGTCGTGCTCACCCTACCGGGTATCGCTGGTTTTATCTTGAGCATAGGCATGGCAGTGGATGCGAACATACTGATCTTTGAGCGTATGAAAGAAGAACTGCGCGCCGGACGCAACTTGCGACAGGCGATCGATCTGGGCTGGTCGCGAGCGTGGCCGTCCATCCGTGACTCGAACATCTCCACCCTGATCACCTGCGCCATCCTGTTCTGGTTCGGCACCGCCTTTGGCGCGAGCCTGGTCAAAGGGTTCGCCCTGACGCTGGCACTGGGTATCATGGTCAGCCTGTTCACCGCCATCGTCGTGACCCGCACCTTCCTGCATGTCGTGCTGGATAACCTAAAACTTGGTGAGCACCCGCGCTGGTTTGGGATTTAGGAGTTCGACCCATGAACATTATTAAATATCGCTACCTATATTTTGGGATTTCTCTGTTGGTGATCATCCCGGGAATCATCGCCCTGGTGTTGTGGGGACTCCCTACAGGGATTGACTTCACCGGCGGCAGTCTCCTCGATATCCGCCTGGTCAACCCCACCACCATGCCCACCCTGCAGGAAGTCAGCGACATTTACGGCGAGTTCTCAACTGCCAGCAGCGCGATTTCCAACCCGCTCGTCCAGCCAGTGGGCACGGATGGGTTTTCGATCCGCTCGATGCAAATGAATGAAACCACGAAGACCGCCATCGTTGAAGCGATCAAATCCCGCTATAGTACAGATGTGGTAATTCTGAATTTTACCAATATCAGCCCGGCTATAGGCCAGGAAGTGACGCTGCGCGCCGCGGGGGCAGTCGCTCTGGCAGCCCTCGGCATCCTGCTTTACATCTCCTTCGCGTTCCGGGGCGTTTCACATTCATTCCGTTATGGTACCGCTGCGATCATCGCCATGGTGCATGATGTACTGGTCGTGCTGGGAATTGAAGCGCTGATCGGGCATTTCCTCGGGTGGCAGGCGGATTCGCTTTTCCTGACTGCGCTGCTCACAGTGATCGGTTTTTCGGTGCATGACACGATCGTGGTCTTCGACCGGATTCGCGAGAACTCAGGCCTCTACCGCAAATTGACTTACGAGACGCTGGTCAACCATTCCATCGTGCAGACGCTCGACCGTTCCATCAACACGCAGTTGACCGTTATGATCACCCTGTTCTCGCTGGTTTTGTTCGGCGGGGACAGCATCCGCCATTTTGTGATCATCCTGCTGGTGGGCGTGTTCAGCGGTACCTATTCTTCGATTTTCAACGCATCCCCCATCCTGGTCGTCTGGGAAAACAAGGAATGGCGTCACTGGTTCCGGGGCGGGAAGAACAAACCCGACGAAGCAGCAGCCGCCGTTTAGATAAATCAGTTGGCATTTCAAAGGCGCACCACAACCGGTGCGCCTTTGAAATATGATGTCTAAAATATGTCAGACCATTTCTTCCTGCAAGGATTGATCATCGGCTTCTCGATCGCTGCGCCGGTCGGACCGATCGGCATCCTGTGCATCCGCCGAACGCTGGCGGAAGGACGGCTGACCGGTTTCATCTCGGGGTTGGGCGCCGCGTCCGCCGATGCGGTGTACGGATCGATTGCCGCGTTCGGCCTGACCGCCATCTCGGCTTTCCTGGTGAACCAGCTCCTGTGGATGCGGCTGATCGGCGGGATTTTCCTGCTCTATCTGGGAATCCAGACGTTACGGGCAAACCCGGCTTCCCGCGCGGCGGACGCGCGACCCGGCGGGTTACCGTCCGCCTTCCTCTCGACTTTCTTCCTCACCCTGACCAATCCCATGACCATCCTGTCCTTTGCCGCCATCTTCGCCGGGCTGGGGCTGGGACAGACCCGCGGCAACCTGGGTGGCGCGGCGATGCTGGTCGTCGGCGTTTTTCTGGGATCAGCAGCATGGTGGCTGACTCTCAGCGCGCTGGTGGGCTTCTTCCGCGAACGAATCGATGAGAAGATCCTGGTGTGGGTCAACCGGGTCGCCGGGGCGATCATCATTATTTTCGGACTGGTCGCGCTGTCAGTATTGGTTGGTTTAATAAAATAAATGCAGAAAACTGCTAGCCCATAATTAAACGCAGCGGGGTTGACATGAGACTGATGAGAGAATTGTTACAAATACTAAAATGAAAAAAGACCCTCTACCGAGGGTCTTCAGGCTGGGGGCAAAGGATTCGAACCTCTACAAACTGATCCAGAGCTCCATTGCTTGATATTTCCATAGCTTCTAAACGGTTTTTTATCCCCATATCTGGTGATAATTACTCGTAAAAAGACGCCATATAGGGGGCTTCCCGCTGCAAAGGCTGAAATCTACTGCATTTCTACTGCAATTCAACAGGCACAGGATTGATCATCTCTTCGATCTTCTGAGCGGCTTCATCCTGTGAACGAGTCATCGAATGACCATAGGTGTCCGTGGTGATACTGGCTTTGGAGTGACCCGCGCGTTGTTGTACTGTATTGATGGGTGTCCCCATTTCAAGCAGAAGCGTGAGCGAGGTATGCCGTAGATCATGGAAGCGGATGTTCGGGAGCCGATTCTCTTTGAGAAACCGCTTGAATTCTCGGTGAAGATTCTCGCAGGACATCAGTTTTCCGAGGGAATTCGGAAAGATCAGATCGTTCTCTTCCCAGCGGTCTCCGGCGGCATCCTTTTGTATGGTTAGCTGATCTCGATGAATAGTCAGCCGGTCAAGGGTCGCCAGAGCCAATTTGATCTGGCGGCGACCGGATTTCGTCTTGGGGGGAACCAGTACTAAACCCTGACCCAGGGCACGTTGAGATTGTCGTTGAATGAATAAGATCCCTTTATCCCAATCGAGATCAGACCATTTGAGACCCAGCAGCTCCCCTTCCCGCATACCCGTGATCAAAGCCATATAGTAGAGCGTTCCGTTCCGCACGTTCATTGACGCGATC
>JBGOXG010000243.1:0-3180 GCA_041479025.1 Anaerolineae bacterium | reverse complement strand
GCAAATTTCCATCCAGAATTTCTGGCGCAATATATCGTCAAAATGCTGTCAAATGCTATCCGACCTAGAGCGACGATCACCTTTGGCTGGATCATGGCAAGCTCGCGTTCAAGATAAGGCTGGCAGTTTTTCATTTCATCCAGCGCGGGTCGATTTTGTGGAGGCGCGCATCGGCAGACCGGCGCCGTGTACAGATCTGTGAGAACCAGTCCATCCCCACGCTGTTTTGATTCGGGCTGGTTGGCAAAACCAGCCCGATAAAGTGCAGGATATAGAAAATTACCGGAGGCATCCCCCGTAAATTGCTGACCCGTACGGTTGGACCCATGAGCGCCCGGAGCAAGGCCCACTACAAAAATGCGCGCATGCGGGTCTCCAAATCCGGGAACTGGTTTGCCCCAGTAATCCCAATCCCGATAGGCGCGGCGTTTCTCTCTGGCGACTTTTTCCCGCCAGGCTACCAACCGCGGGCATCTTCTACAGGAAAGCAATTCAGTGTTCAGTTCTTCAAGGCTCATAGAATCAGCATCGCATCACCAAAGGAATAAAAACGATAGCCCTCTTTGATCGCTATCTCATAGGTATCCAGTATCATTTCCCGACTTGCAAAGGCACTGACCAGCATGAGCAAGGTTGACCTGGGCAGATGGAAATTGGTGATCATCACATTAACCAGCTTAAACTTGTACCCCGGTAGGATGAATAAATCCGTTGGACCTGCAAACGGCTTGAAAGGCAATCCCAGCTTCGGGCTCTCCAGTGTGCGGACACTGGTGGTACCCACGGCGATGATCCTTCTACCCTGTTGGCGGGTTTGATTTATCAAATCTGCAGTTTGTTGCGGCAATTCGCACCACTCCGTGTGGATGCGGTGTTCAGCCGGGTCGTCTTCAGTCACAGGCGCAAATGTATCCAATCCAACATGCAGGGTGACAAAAGCGATCTTCACGCCGGATTTTTTCAGTTTATCAAGCAGTCGCAAGGTAAAATGCAATCCGGCCGTTGGCGCAGCGGCTGAGCCGGGTTCACAAGCATAGACTGTCTGGTAGCGTTCGGGATCAGACAGCGGGGTGTGGATGTAAGGTGGGAGCGGAACATGCCCGGCTGTAGGGAAAAAAGGTTCTATAGGGACCGTAAATTGGATTCGCCGGCGGGAGCCATCCAATGTTTCCACGATTACTGCATTTGGACCATTTTCGACACTAACCAACTTCCCTTTGGAAAGACCCTTTCCCCCGACGAGACATTCCCACGTGAGCAGGTCTTCCCGTCGCAGTAAAAGCAATTCCACGCGCGCCCCTGTCGATTTGTGCGCGAATAACCGGGCTGGGATAACACGAGTCTGATTAAGTACCAGCAGGTCACCAGGGTTCAGGAATTTCCCGATTTCATGGAAAAAGCTATGGGTTACGTTGCCCGTTTTCCGGTCCAGAACAAGCAAGCGGGATGAATCGCGGGGTTCGACGGGAGTCTGGGCGATCAATCCAACTGGCAAGTGGTAATCAAAGTCCGAGGTTTTCATTCAAAAGAATTCACATCCTCAGTCACAATAGGGTGGCAGGTAAAGTCGATCCGTGCTCATGTAATCGCCGGGATGGATTTGTGAAGGATTACTTCTTGAACATTCGTAGGATGACATTCAGGAGTATCGTCAGGATGATGGAAAGAATAATGGATGTTGCGCAGGGCAGGTATATATTGACATTCTCTCCGCCAAAGTGAAAATCACCCGGCAGGTGACCTAGGGGGATATTCAAACGTGAGAAAAGATAAACCACGCCTCCTGCGAGGATAAGGATACCGCCGAGTAGAACAAGGATTTTTGCAAATTGCGCCATGGCGGAATTATAAAAGGCGTGCCTGTCCCCCATTATCAGGATAGGGAATACCGAGGTGTTGATAGGCAGAGCGTGTGGCAATTCGTCCCTGCGGCGTGCGATCAAGAAAGCCGAGTTGCAGCAGGTAGGGTTCGACGACATCCATGATCGTATCTGATTCTTCGCTGATGGCAGCGGCGATGGTGTTTAACCCCACCGGTCCGCCGTCATATTTCTCGATGATGGTTTTCAACACACGGCGATCTACATCATCCAGACCCAATGGGTCTACCTGCAGGAGATCCAACGCCCCGGCTGCGGTCTTGCGGGTGATGACTCCTTCCCCACGGACTTGGGCAAAATCGCGTACACGGCGCAGCAGCCGGAGAGCGATGCGCGGCGTGCCGCGCGCACGACGGGCGACTTCGGCGATCCCATCTTCTTCAGCAGGGACTTTCAACATCTTGGTCGCACGCTGGACAATATTCCGCATCGCCTTTTCATCATAATAATCAAGACGATAGACTGCGCCGAACCTGGCGCGCAAAGGTGCAGTCATCAGAGCAAGGCGGGTCGTTGCCCCGACAATCGTAAAGCGCGGCAGCTTCAGGCGAATCGAGCGCGCCGAAGGACCTTTTCCAATCACAATGTCCAGCGCAAAATCCTCCATTGCAGGATAAAGTACTTCCTCCACCGCGCGCCCTAATCGGTGGATCTCATCAATAAACAGCACATCGCCTGCCCGCAGATTGGTCAAAATTGCAGCCAGGTCGCCGGCACGTTCAATCGCGGGTCCGGATGTGATTTTAATGTTCACGTTCATTTCATTTGCGACAACATGTGCCAGAGTGGTTTTCCCCAAGCCGGGCGGTCCATAGAACAGCACATGGTCAAGCGGTTCAGCACGCTGTAAGGCAGCAGCGATCAGGATCGACAGGTTTTCCTTCACCTGGTCTTGCCCGATCAAATCGCTCATTCTCTGAGGTCTCAGCGTATTATCCACACGATCGTCTGATCTTGCTTCAGGGTCTAGGGGGCGCGGATGCTTATCAGTCATAAAGCGATTATACCCTGTGACCGAATGAAGTCCGCCGCACACCTGTCCCGGTGTCTTTCGGGAAGCCACGCGGCTTTTGCCAGATCAAGACAGGTCTTGCGCTCGATACGGGGAGACAGTACAATTGTTCTAAATGATCCGCACCCTGCTCTTCCCCAGCAAGCTGCCCAAAGACCAGGCCGATGCCCTGAATCGCGAGAGTGGACGCATCTACACCGCCACCCTGGTCGAGCACTACCGGATCTACCGGCAAACCGGGCACTGGCTCTCGCCTGGGGCGGGTGAGAAGATCAACGACTCGCTTTC
>JBGOXG010000008.1:0-31788 GCA_041479025.1 Anaerolineae bacterium | reverse complement strand
GGAAGAAGTGCGAGCCGCGTTTGCCGAATATCCCCCACCAGTTGCTGTTGAGGACGTAAGCTGTGGTGGGGTGCGGGAGGATGGCGGGCGTCCAATCCACGGTGTGGATTTTTGCCAGCAACGCCGCATTGACCAGACGCGCCTGGTCGAACAGGCGGTCATCGTCCCAGCCCTGCCGCTGCGCCTGGTCTGTGCGCTTGAGCATCTCGCAGATCTGGTTATGCTCGCGGGCGAACAGGGTGTGCATGATCGACAGGCCGATCCACCAGTTATCGTTGGAGCCGGTCCGGTCGACTTTCCCTTGAGGTTTATCCTGCAGCGGCAGCAATCCGTTTTCATCCAGGCGCAGTTTGCCATCCACTCCCAGGCGCAGCTCTTTTTCGCTCTCGTTGGAGCTGCCGTAGACCTGGGAGGCGTCCCACCAATGGGTGACGATATTGCGGTAAGCGGGCGGGCCGCCGTCATTCAAGCGGGTCGGGTCAGGTTTGGTGCGGCGCACGAGCATGCTTGGCTCGCCCCAGTCGCTGTCCGGCGCCACGGGCACCTCGATTGGGTTGTCACTCTGGTTGTCATGACTGAACCAATCGTGCACCATAAACTGCAGCCAGGCAGCCGCCAGCAAGTTGAGGAACGGCACCGCGTGAAACTCGCCGTTGCGCGCCATGAGCTGCTCGCTTACATCGCGGGGATTAGGCTCGAGCAGGTCCGCCGGCGGGATGGAACGTTGAAAGGGCAGGTTGCGTCCAAGCCGGGCGCCGGCCCTGCCCATGTCCGGGTATTGCAGGTCGTTGAAGCTGCCATCGCTGCTGCGCGCCCGGCGCTGGCGCTCGTCAGGGTTTACTCCCGCCGAGGGGCTTCGCTCAGCCATAGGTTGTAGCACAGCTACGGGCAGCAGGTTGGTATCCCAAAGGTTCCAGGTACGCAGGCGCAACCGTATGGCATAGATGCTGATCCCACCCAGGACCTTTCCCCGCTGGTGCCAGGGTTTGCGTCGGTCCAGATAGCGGGCGAATGCCAGGATCAAGCGTTGCGAAAAAGAAAATGTCATACCTTATTATATAACTTTTTCTACCTTTTTTATCCATTAATAACAATCTCATAATCAAGTGAGGAGCGTTTGTTACGCAGTAAAAATTAGAATAACCAGCCTGTTTCGATGGAGTGATGCGAGACGGGACTCTCCCCCCAAAGAAAAATAAAAGTTTCATAAACCAAAACCCCATCCCCTATAGTGAAATTAGGATGGGGTTGGATTGTTCGGTAAGGTTGACGTTTGCAGCAGTTGTAGAACCTCAGCCTGCTGAAGGAGATGTTAGGCCGCTTCCGATCTTTCGATGATTTTTTTTACTTGCGATCTTCGAAAATCTTCAAGTGTCAACTGAATTACCTTCCGTCTTCTCAAAACGTTATCTTTCTCCCAGCTATTGAAAGATCCTGTCAACCTAATAAAATCATGACTTGTGTCAATTACGCCATTTAGAAAGCAGTTTGTATCTCCCTTGTGTTCAAACCCCATCTTTTCCAATTCGATAAGTATAGTCGCGCGAATTAACCGGTTATCTACAGGTTCAGTTGGCCTTGCTTCAATATGAAAACCTTTCATTCCAGAGAAAACGACTCTGAGATGATCTGGAGCGTGAAATGGATTAATGCCCTGAAGCAAGTCAAGACAATCTCGAGTCAAAGTGTATGCGTCTTCAAGATTATGCTCTACGTTGTCTATATCGAGGATGAGTGGAACATAACTCACAGCGTTTGAACACAAGTCGTCTGAGAATAGCTGCCACGATCTCCAAATATTCTCTTGAGTGTGCTCGAGGAGCACCCGGCTCAAATCACTGACTCGAATTGATTCTTGAACTGAGTGTATTCTTGTATCGGGAGTTTCCTCGCATGGAAATCCTATTCCAGCAGGATTCCGGATAAGTTGCACATATAGATTTGTGCAATCTTCTAGCCAACTCGGAAGGTTTACGAATCGAGGTCCTAATAAACCTTTGGATTCAGCAGGTTTTTCCATATTCTAGTTGTTACGACTCCAGTTCTGAGAAGGCAAATGGTTTGCGTCCGCGCAGCGCCCATCTTCGTCCGCAGCAAGTGCTAGTTGGGCGCACTTATCCTTCTATTTTGCCACGCCATTTCTTGACCCACTCGGCATCCATCCGAACCAGCCGCGCTTTCTTCAAGTTCTCCTTCATGATCCAGCGTACATCTTTGTCCGACTTGACCAGCCACTTCTCCATCAACGCTTTGCCCTCCACTGGCAAGGTCACGACCGCTACACTCCAGCAATAGCCCAACCCTTTGCGCAGAATCAAGAAATCTTCACTTCGGTGATTGTCTGCTTGTTCAATGCCCGCAGTGATCTGATCTAAAATCCCCAAGACTGCGCGGGCATACTGGGATTGATCCAAAAGCCTGGGCTCACACAGGGCTGCTGCTGCCGCTCTTTGCTCCAGCGGCGTGCCTTGACTCCACTCGCGCATCGCCGCAATCAACCGCCCCATATTCACGTCGCCCAGTCGCTGGAGGGCCATCGCGACCCCCTCGCGAATGCGCCAGCGCGGATCTGACGCATACCAGCGCAAGGTTTTCAGGAGGTCGGTATCACCCTCGGACAACAAGCGTCCCAGGCCGACGATGCCACAGAAGGCGAGGAATTCATAGGGCGAGTTCACTGGCGCTTCATCGGCGGTGTAGGCGATATATCGCTGAAAGAGTTGTCGATTGCCTTCGTCCGCGACGACCTGGGCCAATTCGATGTTCCCGCGCGGCCCAGGTAGCCCCGATTCCTTCAACAAATACGAATCCCAATCGACAAGGGCACGCAGTTTCGTCCGGTAGTCATCTGCTTTAGTCATGCTGAGTCCCGAGCATCTTGTCGAAAATCAGTTGGAGTGCGCAATATGCGCCCAAAGATTTGCGTCCGCGCAGTATCCACCCGCTGGTGGGCAGCTGTGGATAATATTCATTATACAGAAAATGCTTAGGCGAAGCCTCCTGCGCGGCTATGCTGGATAGAACATCATTAGAAGAGTGCGGCAACAATGCCAGCCACGAGAACGCTTGCAACGACGGTAATCCCGATGCCGGTCACGAAACCCCGGAAATGAAACCTGTAATCTTTATAGCCGGCCAGACCTTCCGTCCCTGGCAGGATCATAAAGCTTGGGCGAATGGTGACCACGATGAGCCAATCGAGTACAAGCCAATCCAGGAGGTTGAAGGTGGAGAACATGACGAACAAATGAACAAAGGCATCAAGAAATGGAATATCGCCACCGGTGATTGTCCGCACCTCTCGAAACGATATGGCGACAATGCCCAGCAACACCGCTATGAAAAATATGGCGACCGGGAGCCGTTGACGTTTCGACCGCTCACTCATCGGCCCATACTTCGCCTGGACATCCGGGGGGTAGTCTTTGAGCATGATTTCCGGGTTAATCCTGGTAAGCCCCAGGACCAACGTGAACAGGACCCCGCCTAGAATAACACCATAGGCTAAAGCATGGTTAACGATCGGCCAGAGATTCATAACTTCCTTCACGACAATGAAGATCGGTTGCCTGAAGCAACCCAACGGTTTGCGTCCATTCAGCACCCGGTCACTGATTACTGGTATCTGCCAATGTATCCGTCTTCGCAGCCATGATGAAATCGTTGTTGTGCAGCCCGTGAATTTTATGCGTCCACCACTGGACCGTGACCTTCCCCCACTCCGTCACAATCAGCGGATGGTGCCCTTGCTCCTCGGCGATCGCGCCGATCCTGTTCGTGAACCTCAGCGCTTCGGCGAAGTTCTTGAGCTTGAAGACGCGTTCAAGCCGTTTGACCCCCTCCACTTCCTTGACCTTCCAGTTCATTACATGGGCCATCAAATCTTCAACCTCTGCGTCGGTCAGGGTCGGCTCGCTGCCCCGACAGGGAATACATTTTCCACCGGCTAAGCTAACCATCGTGCCCTTCCTTTCTTTTACCTGTAAATACAATCCTGGTCTTTACCTTACCCATTATTTCAGGGATTGATATTCGTGTCAACGATAATGGTGTCCGCGCCGCGGGTGGGCGCTGTTTTATTGAACAAGCATTACTTCGTTTGTTCCTGTACTACCCTAAACTGCGTGATGACATCTTGCCCGCTATAAAAAAGAGGAGACAACGCATGCTTTCCGCGTCCCAACTTGTTTTCATCAACATCTAATGTCAACACGCCTGAAAAAGTCAAAACATAAAACCTTACCCTGCCAACGGTAGGTAGCGGAAAGGATTCGGTGAGGTTCATTTGCCGGTGGTATTTTTCTGCGGCGGCTATGAAGAATTTGGTGGATTGAGCCACAGTTGCGTGTTCACCGCCGCCGATCATGCCTGCACCATTACTAAAATACAAACTTGTCGTTCCATCTGCCAATGACACCAAAGTTACAACTGCCTCGGGATAACCAGTTTCCATTAATATCCCCCAAACATTGGGAGTTTCCTTGTTTTGCAGGATGCCAACTTCTTTTGGATTTATTTTAAATACTTGATTTCTAAGGTTGGCATAAATGTCTGTGGGTTCAGCAGTGGGCTTTTTTTTGAATAAATTAGAAGACATAAAATTACATCCAAATAGAAATATGGGAACTACGAGTAGTATCGCAATTTTTTTCGATCTATGCAATAACTGACATCAATTGTGCAAGGAGTGGCCCAACGGTTTGCGTCCACGCGGTGCCCACCCGCAGGTGGGCGGGGAGCCTCCTGACTACCCGTCTTGTTGGGGAGGCGTGCCAGTATCTGGGACGTCCGATTCGATCTCCAAATGGAAGCGATGCAGGAACCGATGGATGACGGGCGCAAAGAGCACGCCCGCGACAAGCAGAAAGATGACGCCAGAGTAAAGAGCGTAGAACGCCGCGAATAGTTTACCCGCAGTAGTGTGTAATTCGTTGACGGGTCCCATACCACCGAGCAGCATGGCGGCGTTGACCAGGGCATCAATCCAAGGGAGGCCTTCAAAGACATGATAGCCCAGGATACCGATGACCAGAGAACCAAGCACAATGCCGAAGGCGATCGCGGCGTGGAGGACTTGTCGGCGGAGAAATGCGCTACGGGGGATTAATGGTTGGCGATAATGCTCAAACATCTGATAGGCACCGTGTGAATGGAGTTGAAGAGTACACCCTCATTTGGAGCGCCCAACGGATTGCGTCCGCGCAGCGCCCTTTAGGGTATCCGCTGGTGGGCGGGGCTGGCGAGACTCAGCGCTATTGTCGCATCACTTCTTGAAACTCGCCTTCACGTGAGCGGCGGAGCCGCTGTCCGCTTGAGCCGGTGTTGGCACGCTTTTGGAATTAAGATTGTTCTTTGTTTGAAAGCGGTCTAAAGTTTTGAGGCAGATGCACCATGAAAGTTGTTCCTTGCCCTATTGTACTACGCGCTTCGATTGTTCCCCCGTGCGCGTGGGTAATTTCTTGCGCTATGGCTAAACCTAGTCCCGCCCCACGCATGGCTCGTGATTCGTCGACTCGATAAAAGCGGTCAAAGATATGTAGGAGGTGTTCAGGAGAAATTCCAATACCCGTATCTTCTATATTGACAGTAATATCTTTTTCATCCTTTTGGGCAGTTACGGTTATCTTTCCATATTCCGTATATTTAATGGCGTTATCCAGCAGATTGACAAACAGGCGAATCAGTTCATCGCTATCGCCCAACATCGTCAGGTTTTCGGGTATTTCGCAAGCCAGGGTTAGACTTTTTGTTTCGGCTAATGGGCGCAAAGAATCTGCAACATCTTTTATCAGCGTTGACAGGTTAATCATTTCATGCAGGTTATAACTGTATTTTTCCCCACGCGCCAGCCGCAATAAATTTTTAACCAGAGTTCGTAATCGGTCAGTCTCTTCAGTCAGGTCATCAAGGGCTTGTTCGTATTCTTCGGGTGTGCGCCGCTTCTCGCGTATCATTCCGAGAATGGCTTGCATGGCGGTTAACGGTGTGCGCAGTTCATGCGAGGCGTCATTTGTGAATTGACGTTCACGCTGGAACGAATCATCGAGACGACCAAGCATGTCATCCAATGTTTGTGTCAAGCGTCCTACTTCATCGTCGGTCACAGGTATGTTGAGCCGCGCCGAAAGGTCTTCGGCAGAGATACGTCGGGCAGTCAAAGTGATTTGGTCAATCGGGGCAAGGGCGCGAGCGGCGAGAAAGTATCCACTGACTCCCGCAACGGTCACGAGGATTGGTATGCTTACAAGCAGGGTGAAAAGCAAACGCTGGAGCGTATCCTGCATGTCATTCAGCGATTGTGCTACTTGAATTATCGCAACAAATTGATTGTTGTCGTAAACAGGCTGGTTATAGATTCGAACAGATGTGTTGCTGGCAGGGTCGGTATAAGTTGCGAAGGATTCATTCAAAGATACCGGCAAATTGTGATATGCCCCTAACTCTTGAAGTGGTTTTCCCTGTGATGTGAGAATGCGAATCGTGAATCCGAGTCCGCGCAAATCGGCGTTCTCTGGGGCTTCTATCAGACTGTCTGGAAGGATAAGTTTTCCGTTATCAATATTCAATCCAGCGGCAACCTGTGAAGCGTTGAGCGTGAGCGAGTTGTCAATCGCGGCGGAGAGTCCGCGCGACATGCTGGAGTAAACATAGACGCCAAATATAACCAGGATGACGAGGAACAGGCTCGATGTCCAGAGTGCAAAGCGGACTCGTAGAGTCTTAAGCCGATTCATCGTCGTTTTCCACTGAAAGGCGATAGCCCGCGCCACGTACGGTATGGATCAATTTAACTTCAAACCCCTCATCTATCTTACGCCGCAGATTTTTGATATACACATCCACCACATTCGATTGGTTGTAAACATCGTAATTCCAAACATGCTCGGCGATTTGGGTGCGAGTAAGGACTCGATCGGGTTCGCGCAAAAGACATTCCAGCACGGCGTATTCCTTCGAGGTGAGTCCGATGATTTTGCCGCCGCGTTTGACGCGTCGTGTCAGCGTATCCAATGTCAGGTCTGCAATTTCGAGAACGGGGCTTTTGGGAGAGTCTGCATTACGCCGGCCCATTGCGCGTAAACGCGCCAACAGTTCTTTTAGCGCAAAAGGTTTAACCAGATAGTCATCCGCGCCCGCGTCCAATCCATTGACACGGTCATCCACCGCATCGCGGGCAGTGAGCATAAGAATCGGTGTGCGGTTATCGCGCTTGCGCAGTTCGCGGCAAACGGTCAGTCCATCCATTTCTGGCAAGAGAATATCGAGGATAATCATGCCGTAAGGCGCGGCTTCCGCCCAATCCAATGCTTCCCGCCCTGTAAAGGCAGTATCTACGGCATAGCCTTGTTCTTCGAGACCACGCTTTAGATACGTTGATATTTTTCTTTCATCTTCGACAACCAGCACGCGCATATTTTGCTCCTCCATGAGTATAGCGGTAAAAGATGAAGTTGACATGAAATGCAATGCGCCCCGATAAAAATCGGGGCGCATTGGGTTCGAGAGGGTTGGGGGTTTAGTCTTCTCCAGATTCCGCTCCCAGCACAGAGCCGGTCATGGCGTCCACTTTGACGTCGGTGCCGTTAGCGAATTCGACGCTGTAAACCAACTGTCCATTCTCGTCGTCCAGTTCCACTTTTGTGGCTGTGCCAGCGTTGAGATACGCCTCGGCGGTTTTCTGCGCGGCTTCGGCAGTAATGGCGGGCGTGCCAGTGGGGGCGGCGTCCTGTCCATTGGCGGATTCGACTTCTGCAGAACCCGTGTCTGGGGCGTTCTGATCGCCGACCTGTTCCTCGACGTTGTCGATATCAGCCGCGCTGACGGTTTCTTTTCCATCGGCTTCATTCTGGTCACCGCATTGCAGGTCAACATTGTCGGTATCAGGCGCGCCCTGGACTTCGGCAGTATCGTCATCCTGCTGGTCGCAGGATTGCGCCTGCATAGCATGAGTGTTATTCGATTGAGCAAACACCTTCATGCTGAGCGCGCCCATCGCGCCCACCACGAGCAGGGCAATGGCGGCTAAAGCGATAAAACGGTTGATCTTCATAGTTCATCTCCTTTTTGAATTCAGCGGCACATTACCGCTATGGATGTTTGCATTGTAGCAAGCCAAGATGAAGTAGCCGTGAAGTGAGAATGAAAGGTAGTAACCAAAAGCCTGAAACATTTTTGCCCTGACTTCATCTGTACTTCATCTAGGGGGTTATATTGGTTGGTGCGATTACGTTCATAAACAAGGAGATGATTTATGTTTCAACGTATATCCAAAATTCTGTTTGCGCTGTTACTGATCCCGCTTCTGGTTGTCGCATGTGGAGGACAATCAGTACAACCCACTGGTGAAAATGGCGGTGAAGGAGGCGTGGAAGCCGCGCTCGTCACTTATTCAGATTCGGCGCAGGGATTTTCCATTGGTCATCCTGGTCCGTGGACTCAGGATACATCCTTCACCAACGGCGTGAAATTCGGCGGCGGCGAGGATTACATGACTCTGGAATTTGTCACGCTACCTGCTGGGACCGACGCCATGACCTACGCCCAAAGCGATGTGGCGGCTGTCACTGCGGCATTCCCAGGCTTCATGCAACTGAGTCTCGCACCATCCACCGAAGTGAAGGACGCCATTATCCTCGGCTTTACTGCGGATGGCAAATCTGCCGTCACTGGCAAAACCTTCATCGCTCATAACGAACGCTACTACATACCTATCGCTGATGGACGCATTGCCATCCTGATCGTCGTCGGCCCCGGAAACCACTATGACCGCGAAGGCGTGCGCGACATTGCCCTGACTTTCAAACTGACAAAGTAACCTAAAGTAGTGACAACTTCAGCCTGTCGCGAAGAAAGCAACTGAAGTTGTCATTGCATGAAAGGCGTTCATATGGAAGCATTACTTCTTACCAACCTCTACAAAATCTACAAAGAAGGCGTGATCGAAACTGTCGCGTTGCGCGGCGCAGAGTTGAAAGTGGACTCGGGCGAGTTTGTCGCCATCACGGGACGCTCTGGCGCGGGCAAAAGCACCCTGCTCAATCTCGTTGGCGGACTTGCGGCGCCCAGTGCGGGACACGTCATTATTGACGGCAATGACATCACGCACATGGATGAAAGTCAACGCGCCGCATTTCGCCGTGAACGCATCGGCATCGTTTATCAAATGGACAATTTGATTCCGTTTCTCAGCGCGTTGGAAAATGTCATGCTTCCAACTATGCCGCCACTTTCTTCTTGCGCGCCGCGCGCTGGGCGCTCGTCTTCGAGGTGCGTGCGGCCACGCCGATCTTCTCGAGCGGTTGAGGCTTGTCGCGCAAGGCGACGCGGACAATCTTGATGTATTGCGTCCGCGCAGCACCCTTAAAGGTATCCGCCGGTGGGCTGGGCGAGATATTGCTGATTTGACGGAAAATGCTTGGGCACAGAATCAACTCATTTTAGCCGTGCGAAGCCGCCGCGCGTCACGCTTGAATGATGGATTAGGCGATGTGCACATAAGTAGGCTGTGCATGTAGCCAGGTAATAGATCAAGAGTAAAGGCAGGCCGATGAGGTTGGTGACCATACAGCCTGCGAGAAACAAGCTGGTCATGGCCCATAACATTGCTCTTGGAAAAGAATGTTGACCAAAAAGTGGTGATTATCGCTTGCATGCGAAAGACCCTGACGATCTTGAATGCGATGCTGCGTGATCAATAGCCATAGAACGCGGTCTCTTGCCAGATAATTGTTTAACATTTATAATTTCCATAACATATGCACTTTAATTCATTTTCATCTTCAGCTAAAGCTTGATTGTCTGTGGTCTTTAAAAATCGCGATAATTTAATTTCTCTACAATGAGAAAGTTTGGTCGGGTTGATAGTCTTCCAATTTAACCGGCTTTGGGCTCGCACATCGTCAGTTTAAATAAATGACCCGAGATCGTGTGTTGTGTAGCGCCAATCGGGCACTACATCAAATAATTTTTACTTAGGAGGACGATCATGAAGAGAAGTGTGTTTAAGCTTTTGGTTAGCATTCTCGTATTGAGTATGGTGCTGACAGCTTGTGGTGGGCAACCGACTGCCGCCACAACAGTTCCGGGGGCATCAGGAGATACAATCAAGATCGGTGGTTCGTTGTGTCTGACAGGCATTCAGGCTCCCCTGGATGAGCCAGCCAATCGCGGCGCCCAACTGGCAGTGGATTACATCAACAGCCAGGGAGGAGTACTTGGCAAAAAGCTGGAGTTTATCAATCTGGATGGGAAGAGTGACCCAGTCACGGTGGGTAATAACGGAGTGCAATTAGTCCAGGAAGGTGTTGTAGCAATTATCGCTCCCAGCGATTTCGACTTTGGTGGTCCCGCCAGCCGGGAGGCGCAAAAGGCTGGCATCGTGGGTATTTCACCAGCTGCCTCTTCTCCGCTGTATGGATCCAAAACGCTGGGCGACAAACAGTTCACCATGTCCATGTGGAATACCACCATGGGCGCGGCTGCAGCTGAATACGCCTACAATGTCAAAGGCTACCGTTCGGTTTATGTTGTTACTGACACCTTCATTGATTACACCAAATCTCTCAGCCGCTATTTCATCGTAGCTTTTAAGAAATTAGGTGGCGATGTGATTTTCGAGGATAACTATACTCAGGGTGAGCAGGATTTCTCTGCTCAACTGGCCCGCATGAAAGCCTCGACGAAGAAACCTGACTTTGTATACATTTCATCCTATATGCCGGACCTGGCCACGATCATCCGCACAATTCGCGAAGCAGGTTTGAATTACCCGGTCATGGGCGGCGACTCCTATGACGATCCCGGCTTGTTCAGCGCCCTGGGTACCCAATACGGCAGCGATGTCTATTTTGTAACCCACAGCTTCGTTGCCCCCGGGATCTCACCCGACATGGATAAGTTCATGCAGCTCTATAAGGCCAAATACGGCAAGGACGTTGATACCCTGTGGGTAGCAACCGGATGGGACGTAATCATGATCCTGGCCCAGGCCATGCAGAAAGCCGGAAGCACAGACGGCGCGGCAATGGCTAAAGCGATGGAGGATACGCAGTTTAACCTGTTGACAGGCAAACTAAAATGGTCGTCAGCCGCAGATGGGCACACACCGGATATTGAGGCGCCTATTGTCGAGCTGGTAGGCGGCGTGCCGAAGTTCATCGGCTGGTTCCGCCCGGCCTATTTGCCACCTCCGTAAATCAGGCTGATCAAGTAGGGGAACTTTACAACTTTTACCCCCGCCTCTAAGGGGCGGGGGTAAAAATAATCTTGGGAGTTTTTCGGTCGGGAAGCGGCCGAAAAATCCCTATTATATTGAATCTAGCTGGTGGAGTATTGGCATGGCAATATATCCCGAGCCATCATCGAGTCATGAGAGCCTGATTGTCAAGGATGTCACCAAGCGTTTTGCAGGACTGGCCGCACTGCAGAACGTAAGCATGAGCCTCGAGAAGGGGGAGATCCTGGGATTGATCGGTCCTAATGGATCAGGCAAGACCACACTCATCAACGTTATTACCGGTCTGCTGCCTTCCGACGGTGGACAGATCAGGGTGGGACAAATCGATATCACCAACAGGCCATCTTACCAGGTGGCTCACACAGGAATCTCGCGAACTTTCCAGACCATCCGTCTCTTCCATGAGTTGACCGTCCTGGAAAACGTGGAAGTGGCGGCATTAAGTGTTGGATTTTCACGACGCCAGGCGCACGAAGAGGCAATTCAAGCGCTGGCCGAGATGGGCATCTCGCGCTGGGGTGACGCATGGGCAGGCGAGCTGCCTTACGGTTTGGAGCGCCGGGTCGAGGTCACCAGGGCTTTGGCAATGAAGCCTAGATTCCTTTTGCTCGACGAGCCGGCAGCTGGTCTTAATGAGGAGGAGAGCAACCAGCTGATGGACATTTTGAGACCAATCCCTCAGAAAAAGAACCTGGGCATGTTAATCGTGGAGCACGATATGCGCCTCATCATGCGCCTTTGCCACCGATTACATGTGCTGAATTATGGAAAAACGATCGGCGAGGGCTCACCTGAGGAAGTCCGCAAAATTCCCGAAGTGGTGCAGGCCTACCTAGGTAAGTCCCAAAAAGGAGGCTGAGCGTGCTATCACTAAGCAACGTGCATACGCGTTATGGCGCCATAAAGGCCCTGCGTGGGATTACTCTGGAAGTCCAGGAGGGTGAGATGGTGGCGCTGATCGGAGTCAACGGCGCCGGGAAAAGTACAACACTGGCCACCATCGCGGGTGTCTTACACCCGGTCGAGGGGACAATCACTTTTCTGGGTGAGTCGATCGTGGGAAAGCCACCTGAGACCATTGCCCGTAAAGGCATCTCGTTGGTGCCGGAAGGCAGGGAAATCTTAGCCAGCTTGACCGTGGAAGAAAATTTGCGCCTGGGCGCGTTCATCCGCCGCAACCACCAGGAATATCTGAAGGACCTGGAAGAGAATTTCGCGCTATTCCCGATTCTTAAGGAGCGTCTCCGCCAATTGGGGGGCACGCTTTCCGGCGGCGAGCAACAGCAACTGGCCATCGCCCGAGCCTTGATGTCTCATCCAAAGCTACTCATGCTGGATGAACCATCCCTCGGTCTGGCTCCGCTCATTGTTGATCAGATCTTTGATCTGATCAAAACTTTGCATAGTCGAGGAGTCACCATTTTACTGGTCGAACAAAACGTTGAACGCACCCTGGAGATCGTCGACCGAGCATATTTGCTGCACACCGGTATGATCCAGACTTCGGGTAGCGCCAAGCAGGTCCGCAGTCAAGTGGACATAGAGGGTGTCTACCTAGGCGATCTAAAACGAGAATAAAAAAAGAAGGAGAGTTGACCCTTGCTTACAATTGATTTCCTCATTAATACTATCAGCCTGGGCAGCCTGTATGCCATGATCGCCCTGGGGTTAGTGATCGTCTACGGCATCTTGAAGCTGGTCAATTTTGCCTACGGCGAGCTGATCATGATAGCCGGTTACTCCCTGTACGTGCTTGGCAGTCTGGGTGCCCTGCCATGGTTTGCGATGGCCATTCTGGCAGTCCTCGTAGCCGTGGTAACCAGCTATGCGACCGAGCTGGTTGCATTTCGACCGGTGCGCACTAAATCCCTGACAGCCATGCTGATCACCTCTTTTGCGGTGAGCACCTTGCTTCAGAACGCAGCCTTGCTGATCATCTCCCCGCGTGCCCGGGCAGTGCCCTTACCGGCAATCTTTTCACAAAGCCTCGCAATCGCGGGGTTGGATATCCCCATCCGCAATATCCTGACCATCGTGACCGCCCTGGCGTTACTGGGGGCTTTGACTCTGTTGCTCAAGTACACTGTGTTGGGGATCGCCCTGCGCGCCGCGGCCGACAACTTCAAGATGACCCGTCTGCTTGGTGTGCCGGCTAACCTGGTGATCTCAGTCGCCTTTATCATCAGCGGGTTTTTTGCGGGCGTGGTCGCATTATTCTGGACCGGTCGGACAGCCTCCGTCACGCCCACCATTGGTTTGGCCCCGCTTCTCATCGCCTTTGTGGCTTGTGTGATTGGCGGCATGACCAACCTGCTGGGCGCGGTGGTGGGCGGATACGTGTACGGGATCGTATATAGCTTGCTCAGCCTATGGTTACCTCAGTACCTGCTGGATTATCGGGAAGCATTTATGTTCCTGATCGTAATTCTAATCTTGCTATTCCGTCCCTCAGGTCTCATTCGGGGCAACACCACTTCGGAGCGAATCGGATGAACGCCAAACTTCGCCTTTCTGAATGGTTCTCATACAATTCGACATTGTTGTTGCTAATCGGACCGCTCATACTCCTGGCAATTCTAACCCAGCTCTTCGGCGGGACACTGATGAATCGTATCGTCACCGTGTTGTTCATCAATCTAATCCTGGTATTAGGCCTGCAGATCTTCATGGGTAATTCGGGCGTCCTTTCATTCTCTCATATCGGCTATATGGGGATCGGAGCATATTCATCCGTGTTGTTCTCGATGACACCGCAGGCCAAGGCGGCCGCATTGCCCATTCTATACCCATTTTTGCAGAACGTTCACCTGCCGTTCCTGATTTCTGTTCTGATCGGGGCGTGCATCGCGGCGGTGGTGGCGGCGGTGATAAGCTACCCACTCATGCGCCTTTCGGATGCTGCAGCAGTGATCACCATGTTTGCCTTACTGGTCATCATCCAAGTCGTCCTGGTGCATTGGAGCGTGGTGACTAACGGGCCGCGCACGCTTTTTGGAGTGGATTTCTACACCACCCTGCAGGTCAGTGTCGTTTTTGGATTATTATCGATCGTGATAGCATACTTTTTCAAAGAGTCCAGCCTCGGCCTAAAGTTGCGCGCCTCACGCGATGATCGTTATGCGGCCGGCTCGGTCGGGATCAATATCGTAACCGTGCGCTGGCTGGGCTTCATCCTGAGCGCATTCTTGGCCGGTTTCGCCGGAGGTTTGTGGGCACATTTCATCACTTCGTTTTCTCCTTATGCCTTTTACTTGAGTGAAACCTTCGCTATATTGGCCATGCTGGTGGTGGGCGGTCCAGGTGGCATATCCGGGGCAGTCATCGGCACGGTAGTAGTGACCTTTGTACACGAAGGACTGCGCATGATTGAAAACAGTGTCAACATCCACGGTGGAAACTTGGTGGGCTTTACAGAGGTCTTTTTGGCTAGCGCTTTGATTGCCCTCCTGATCTGGCGCCCGGGTGGGATCATGGGCGGACGAGAGTTGCGCTGGTTGCAAAAACCGACACAGGTTCAAGAGAAAGATAAGTCCACGAACTCAAAGAAATCATGAACTAATAGGTAGACGGAATGTGTGACACATTTGTAGCTTTATCCTCCGCGACTCGTGATAAAAACATTTTGTTTGCAAAGAGCGCTGACTGCGAGGTGAACGAGGCAAACGCAATTGCACGGATTCCCCGGAAGAAGCACGTTAGAGGGGAGGCTGTTCGAATTACACATTTAGTTATTCCACAGGTCGAAGAGACATATGAAATCTTCCTGACCAAAGCGTTTTGGACCTATGGATGTGAGATTGGTGTGAATGAATATGGCCTGGCCATGGGAGAGGAAGCCGTCTTTACCACGGAAATGACCGAGGAAAAAGACGGCATCATTGGCCCCGATCTTATGCGCCTGGGACTCGAGCGCGCCCGAGATTGCCGGGAAGCCATCGAAGTAATGACTGCTCTTCTGGAGAAGTATGGGCAGGGGGGTAGCGCCGAACTTAAAGGGAACTCACACTTCGATAGCAGCTTTCTCATGTCAGATACCCATGAGGCTTACATCTTGGAAACTGCTGGACGCAAATGGGCGGTGAAAAAAATCAAGGAGTTTGACTCGATTTCCAATATGCTGGGCATTTCAACGAATTGGATGCGTTGTTCTGTTTCATCTGGATCAGAGAAGATGGACTGGGCTGGATCTTTTGCTCTGCCTGATATTCCACCCAATCTTGGGTCTCCAGACCGCCAGTCCATCACGTACAATAGCCTTAACGCAGCCAAGAGCCAGATCACCGCTCAAACGATGTTCGAAATTATGCGTCACCACGGCAATGGATATCATCCTGCTACTGCAGATGCCCACCGAAATATCTGCATCCACGCAGGCCCACAGGAAAATCGCTGGTGGCAGGCAGATGGTGTTATGGTTACCGATGTGAGCGAAGATAGTGTGATGATTTGGGTCACTGGTACTTCCGGAAACTGTGTCTCAGTCTTCAAACCTGTATTTCCTGGTCTAGACTTGCCGGATACCGGCCCAATACCGACAGAGCACTTTGATCCGCGTTCGCTGTGGTGGAAACATGAACTGTTACACCGCCGCGCAATGGCAGATTTTGATCACTTGGTGCCGGAAATCCGTAAGGACTTTGATGCGTTGGAGAGCGAGTTTCTATCTGGTTCTGAGGCGGCCCGGAGGGGTACGATTGAGGAAAAACGCGACTTTATGGAGTACTGTTTCAATAAAGCCCTTCAAAACACTGAGACTTGGATTGCCCGCCTGCGGGCCCGCACCGACTTGAAATTTGAGGATCATGGGTACCGGGCTATGTGGCAGAAACTCAACGCCGAGGCCGGTATGACCGGAATGCCAGACGAGAAATTATAGTTGCTATCCAGTATTGTCTTGTTACCAAGGAAAATGAAATGATGATAACAGTGGCTCGTGAACAAGTATTCTTTGCGTTTGATCCAACCTTGAAACCCGTCGCACGTGTCCAGCAGGGTGAAGAGGTCGTGCTCGAAACGCATGATTGTTTCGAGGGGCAAATTCGGACCACCTTAGACTTGGTGGATAGTCTGGATTGGAATCATGTCAACCCGGCTACAGGTCCCATTTATATTAATGGAGCAAAACCCGGCGATATTCTGCGAGTCGACTTGTTGGAAGTGAAAGTTGGTCAGCAATCCAGCATGGTTACCATTCCGGGTGAGGGTGTACTTGGAGATGTAATTACCCAGATGGAAACAGCCATCCTGAAACTAGATGGTGACCATATTATTTTCAAAGATAAAATTCGCATTCCCAAACGGCCAATGATTGGTGTAATAGGCGTAGCTCCACAATCTGGGTCAGTGCCGAATGGCACACCTGGACCGCACGGTGGTAATATGGATTGCACTCTGATACGTGATGGGAATAGCGTTTACTTCACAGTGGGCGTGGAGGGCGCATTATTTGGAGCAGGTGATTTCCACGCCGCAATGGGTGATGGCGAAATTGTGGTATGTGGAGCGGAAACCTCAGGAGAGTTGCGTTTCAAAGCACAAGTAGTGGACCTGAAAGGTCTCCCTACCCCCTTTGTGGAAACGGAGGAGATCGTGGCTACAATCTATTCTGCCCAAACCATCGATGAAGCCTCTAATGGCGCGATCCATCGTATGGCAAAGTTCCTGACCGATTTCGCAAAAATTCCGCTCAATGATGCCGGAATGTTGATGAGTTTGGTAGGCCAGCTCAAGTTTTGCCAGGTTGTCGATCCGCTTAAGACTGTACGATTTGAGTTTCCTAAATGGGTTCTGGCTGAATATCGGTTTCAACTGCGATAATGTCAAGTTGGTTTTGATCGTGAAATAGGATAAGAGGTTGGCTTATTCTGACGCCTTGACATATCCGCAGGTTATTCTTGAGTTTAAACGACAAACATAATTACCCCCGAATCTTAGGGGTGGGGAAAATAGGCAAAAAACAGGCCTTCTGATACAGTTTTGTGCGAAGAGCACAAACGGTACAGGAGGTCTGTTCATGAACAAGGGTACAGGCAAAAGGGAGAAAAGCAAGAGGGTCGGGAATTGGAGAAACGGTGTTGAGAGTATCTGAAGCCAATTCTGGCGCAAGACAATCAACCCAATCACCCGCACCATGTATTTTTTGCCCGACATTTTCCAACATCGAAAGTATTGCCTGTGTACGTCTCACTCACCATGACCGTTCTCTCTCTGACGCTTTCGCACAATGCGGAACTTTCTTTGCACTTGCACGAAGCGCCGAACGGTGTGGCGGCAGTGCCCTTTAGGGTATCCGCGGGTGGGTGGGGCTGGCAAGACCCCCTTACATTATCGCGCCACTTCTGGCAAAGCGACTCAGTTGTGAGCCGCGGAAACGCTGTCCAACAGGAGCCGATGTTGAGCAGTTGAGGGCTACAACTGCTGATTTAGAACTTACGTCGCCAGAACTCTGTCATTGGTTTACTTTCGGAAACCTTGTTAAGCCATTCACAGAGCATTGTTATCTCTGCCTGAATCTGTTCGTCATTTAACTCGCTATTTCTCCATGTTTGCCAAGCGTATACCAATGCTCTGACGAAGACAGTGGGCGGATAAATTAAATCATTCTCAAGGATGCTCTCAAGAGGATGACCCTTCAATTCATCGGATCCAGACCAGGCTGGATCCCGATTCACAACCCAAGAACATACAGCATACGAAAGGCTACCAACCTTCTCAACCTTCATTTGCTTTCGCTTTAATTGAAACTCATAGGCATCTTGGGTTCCGTACCGAGGTGAGTACAGCATTACCTGAAAATTGACTCTAGCTGACATTATGTCCTCCTTGCAACAAGAATCTAGCCTATGCCAGCTAGCTTTAAGATGATTGCAATTACGGTACTGACGACAACACCTGCGCCAAAGAGAATGTAATCACGCTTTATGTCCGCGCAGCGCCCACCCACTGGTGGGCGGGTGTGGATAATGCTCATTATACAGAAAATGCTTGGGCGCGGAATCAGCTCCTTTTGGCGGGACGACGCCCCCGCGTGTCCGAGTGCACGCAGGGTTGGGCGGTGTGGAGGCCGGCTTCATCCATCAAGAATAGATCCTCTTCATATCCGGTAACTCCAAAGTATAGAAGTGCACCCATAGATAAGCGTGATTAAACAATGCGGAAACAAGAGCGGCTCTTGATGCAAAGATTAATGCTGGAATCCAGATCATCATCGCGGTAAATATATACATCGCGTTGGGGGTGTACTTGAAAATACCTTTACGGACAAGGCCCAGCTTTCTATAGATCGGATCGAAATGATCAATGCCCAGCCCCCGTTTGAAAGTGAAATACTTCTTTATGGAATAAAACGTATATATTGCCGGTATTAGAATGATCAAAGTCAACCCCCAGCCCACAACTGGGCTTATTCCCCACGTACCGCGGTTGGCGTAACCAAGTATAAAAACAAACACAAAGCGGAAGATGAGTAGTATGACAAAAAATATCGCCCAGATCAAAAACGCTTGCTTCCCAAACCACTTACTCATCAACTTGAGATGGAGTTCTGTTCGCCAGACAAACCATGCATAGAATTGATGAACAACAACGACGCCAATCGACAACCAAAGCCAAAACTTAGTGTCAGCACCCCACAACTCGCCAGTATATACTCCAGGCCAGGCCGTAAGATAAGTAATGATGGCCAATAGAATAAATAAGCCAAGATAATTATAAATTTGTTTTTCAAATAGCAGTTCAAGAGTTTTCATTTTTATATTGCCGCCCTTCGTAGTTTTCACGGAAGCATTTTCTGAAGCATCTATTTCATCGTAACATCACCCAAGAGAACCGCCCAACGGTTTGCGTCCGCGCAGCGCTGTCCTCTGCGCCTATTTCCCAATGCGCTCGATCGCCCGCAGCGCGCAGGTCTCCATATCCGTCATAGCGGAGACGTAGGCGTTATCGGAGTACGGCAGGTCACAGGTGAACAGGTCGGTCTCGATCAGAAACTCGCCGGCGGTCTGGTAGACTCCCCGGCCATTGCCGCACAGAGGAATGTCCCCCTGCTTACCTCCTCCTCCGGGTCCGTAGACAAGGAACGCGTAGCCTTCGTCATCGTTGCGCAACTGTCGTCCCTGGTGATCCCCCTCCACCTGCGATGGCAGGCTCGTGCTCAGGCCGTCGACGCGTTCTTGGAAGCCCGGAGCCAGATCTTCGGTGTGGTAGAAATGCGCTATGCTGAAGCCCAAATAGTTCTGATCGATGTTTGGGCCGCTCCAATCGTAACGGCAGTCCAGGCTGGCATTGCCCCATGGAAGTATCTTGCTGGGCTGGTAGTCGGCGCAGGTGCAATCCGCTTCAACGAATTGGCCGCTGTACTCGGGCTTTTCGCCGGACGGCTCTTCGGGGGCCAGCGGGCTTTCCTCCAGGCCTTCGGCTTCCTGAGATGGGGATGATAGTGATGTAGCGGTAGCCATGCCAAGCTGCGACGGCTGTGAGGTAGGGGTAGGCACGATCATATGGCAGGCAGAAGCGACAAACAAGACCAGGAACGGAACAAACAAAATACGCTTTTTCATAACCGCCTCCGTTTGAATCTCTTTGAACACATTTCCCCCAGCGTGATGCGCGCAGCGCTAACTTGCAGGTGGGGAAAAAAGAAACTCACCCCAAAATGAGCTTCGGAGTGAGTCTTGTCTCACCTTAATCGTCAGATGCCTGTTTTAACTCATCTGGCGCGAAGACCACTTCTTCCTTGCCGGTCAATTTTTCGTCCACTTTTTTCGCGATCAGGTTCAAGTGACCGGCGTGAGCGACGTAATCCAGGTGATCGGCGGGGACGGTCAGCACCGGGCACAGGGTAAAGTTGGATATCCAGCGCTCATATAAATTATTCAGGCTACTCAGATATTCCGACGCAATCGAGCGTTCATAATCCCGCCCGCGGCGAGTGATACGCTGCACCAGGGTCGGGACAGATGCCCGCAGGTAGATCACCAGGTCGGGGGGTGGCAGAAAATCGATCACCGTGCGATAAAGCTCGCGGTAGGTTTCGTAATCGCGGGGATGGATGAATCCCTGCATGAACAGGTTTTGCGCAAAAATTTCCGCGTCCTCATACACACTGCGGTCCTGTATCACCGAGGTCGGGTGCTGAGCTAGTTGGTGGTGGGCGCGCAGGCGATGGGTGAGGAAAAAAATCTGGGAGTGGAAAGCCCAGGCGGTCATGTCGCGGTAGAAATCGGCGAGATAGGGGTTTTCAGCCGCCGGCTCAAAGAACGGCTCCCAACCCAGTTTGTTGCATAACATCTCCACCAGCGTGGATTTCCCGACCCCGATGTTACCCGCCACGGCGACAAATTTTTTCATTGGGAGCTCAATTCGTGAATGACATTACCGTATTGACATTGAGTATTTTACTGCTTCTTGCATAATAAATAAACTTTTACTTGCCTGGAATTGGTCTGAAAGCGAGATTTTGGTTCAGATATTTACGCAGTACTCAGGTGCACAGGCGGAGACGATGGATAAATCCTTGCTATGTCTTCGTCTGGATAATAGGCAGGGTGAGCATGGCATGGGGCACGATCAGCACCTGGCAGGAGGGTCCCAGTTTCGCGCTGGCGAGTCCCAGCGCCTCATCCATCGTTGAAGCCGGGATCATTTTGCAGGCAGTAACCAGATCGGGGCATTCGCTCCCCACGATCACCACTTGCGCTTGCTCCAGTACCTTCGCCATGACAAACGCTCTTTGCTGGCCCGGCGGATAACCATTGCGGCGGGCATCCTCCAGAATGAATTGAATGGATGGCGCATCCCGCATCGCGGCAAGAAACCGTTGTTCCCCAACACCGGCTCCGGCACCCTCTTCGCAGCGCGCCGGGATGATAAAGAACCCTCCGGAGCGGACGACCGGGGTCGGGGCGAAGAAAAGGTAGGAGGGTGCGCGGCTGGCCTGGTACAGGTTGGCATCTTTGGGGAAGCCGACGCCGCCGATGGCAATGTCATATTGCTGTGGAATCGGGACCTCATAAACGGACTTGGCGAAATTAACCAGATCCTGAAAAGCGAGGTCCGGTTCGCCGGCGGTCACACGCAGGATGCGTTTGTCGTCATCCAGAACAACATTCAGGATAAAGCGCAAGCCGGCCAGGCGGGCCGCCTCGTTCACTGCCTCGTGGAAAGGATTGCCCTCGATGCGACCCAGACGGGTGCCCGGGTGGTCAACGAAGGCTGGTCCATGCGTATGGGCGATCAGCGCTTCACCGGCCGCGCCTATCGCGACCGTCTTGCGCCCGCCGGAATATCCGGCGTACTGGTGAGGTTCAACGATGCCTGTTGCAATGAGCAGATCTGCTTCAACGGCGGCGCGGTGGAGCAGGACCGGCACGCCTCCCGGCGTGGCGCCCAGATCCACAAGTACAGCCGGGTTCTGAGGTTCATTGTCAATGACGCGATAGCGTGCGACCACCTCAGCGCCCAGTTTGGCGACCTTTTCCTTTTGCGTGGAAGGCCGATGCATCCCGACGCCGCACAGGAGGGTGATGTCCTCGTCCCGCACCCCGGCCTGTTCCAACTGGGCAAGCATGGCCGGGACGAGCAGGTGATCTGGGCAGGTGCGCGTGATGTCGGTGAACACGATGCAGACACGGTTTTCAGGCCTGGCAATTTCCCGCAGGGGTGCAATCCCAATGGGATGATCGAGTGCATTCTTGATCGCCTTCGGAACATCCTCCAAAGGCTTTGCAGGCTGCGAGACAACCACAGTCGCCTGCATGTCTGCAGGAAGCGTGAACTCGATGAAAGATTTGCTGTAGGGGATTTGATAGGTTTGTTTCTGCATGAGGTCGAGATTCTATGAGGCAATCGAAAGATTTGAGAATAGTGTCATCGCGAGGGAGCGTTAGCGACCGTGGCGATCTACCATTAAAAAGGCGAACCCACTTGATTCGGAGATTGCTTCGCCCCTAACGGAGCTCGCAGAGGTTCGCTGGGGCTCGCACGCGTGCCTCCCGAAGGACACGCCTGCACTTGCAGCGCAGGCGCAAGTGTCGGGAAGATGTGCGCACTGCGTCTTCGCGCAGCGAACGGCGGTGCAGGCAATGACACCAGATAATGAATTTGCATACACCATGCTAAGAAAAAAAAGGACACGCTTGACGTGTCCCTTAACCTCAATCCGAAATCTTGCCAGCCAGCTCCAGGTCGATCACCTGTTTGAAGACCTCGTAAGGCTGGGCGCCGACGATGGCGATGCCATTGATGAAAAAGGTGGGCGTTGAGCTTATGCCCAGGTTTTCCGCAAAGGCATAATCCGCCTTGACCTCATTGGTGTAGCGGCCCTCGTTCAGACAGGCGGCGAGGGCATTTGCATCCAAACCCAGGTCGGCAGCGTATTTCTGGTACGCGTCCGCACCCAACCCATATTTCTCGCTGAACAGCGCATCGTGGAACTTCCAGTAGGCACCCTGTTCACCGGCACAGTCGGCGGCTTCGGCTGCCGACTGCGAATCACTGTGGAAGGAGAGCGGCAGGTCGCGGTACACGAAGCGGATCTTGTCGCCATATTCCTTGATAAGGAGAGGGAAGACTTCATCGTGCCACTTGGTACAGAACGGGCACTGGTAATCGCTGAACTCGATGAGCGTGATGGGTGCATCTGCCGGACCAAGCGCCGGGTCGTCGTCCACCGGAACATCATATCTTACAACTTTTTCGGGGATGGTTACTGCCGCCGTCGGTGCGGCGGGTGTAACGGCGTCCCGTCCCCAGACCAGGAAGCCCGATCCCAGTCCAAGCAGGAAGAAGACCAGCCCCACCAGCACGGGAAGCCAGTTTCGGTTGGATGAGGCGGGCGATGAATTCTCAGTCGTTGGGTTGTTCTCGTTTGTGTCCATGACAGGATTATACCTAAAAACTTTTCGCCACCCCGTACGTATATCAGAATGGAGGTCAATATGTCTCAAGAACGTCATGTCCCATGGTATTTGTGGCCCTTCTGGGCTATCTGGCAACTCGTCTCTTGGGTTGTCATCTTCGCCGGCAGGCTGGTGGCGGTGGTGTTGGGCGGGGTGCTGATGCTTGCCGGGATTTTGATCAGTCTCACGATCATCGGAGCGTTGATCGGGATACCGCTTTTCATCATCGGCGTTTTGCTCGTCTTCCGCGGGTTGTTCTAACCCGGGTGTTTTCGGCGGGACCAGACTACCCTCAGCCTGCTTTCTACTGCTCCTAGCATACTGCTGCGCAGCACACGGTAAATTTCTGAATAGAAGCGGCTTAAAAAGCAGGGAAAAAAGACGATTTACTGCTTCTTGCATTATTAACTAAACTTTTACTTGCCTTGAGTTGGGCTGAAAGCGAGATTTTTGTATAGATATTTGCGCAGCACCCTGTGAGTTCAAATATTTACGCAGTACTCTGTGATTCCGGAGCAGAGTGCAGGGAAAATGGAGACGCCCTCGCGCGAGGGCGTCTCTTACTTATTTATTTCTCGGGCGCCGGGACCATCAGAAAATCCCAGGTCAGCCCGTGGGCGATGAGCATCAAGCCCGCCAGAAGAATCCCCTCCATTTGCAGCGGCTGGAGTTCGATGACCAGCGCCAGCCCGGGGAAAAGCGCAAAGACCAGAACGAACACGTAGAGCACCACCGTACCCCAGCGGTTGCGATAAAACGAGGTCCTGGGTGCAGCGCCGCGCGTCTTGCGGATGAGCCGGGTGGTGTAGTAAATTCCCAGCCCGGCAGCCAGGGCAAAGGTGACCCGCCAGATAAGCCGGTTGTCGCCGCTGACCTGCGCGACCAGGCTCATCAGCCCGGGAATCAGAAACGAGAGATAGACACCCGCGGCCAGAGTGCGCAATTGCTCATCCTTTGCCCATTCCGGTCTGGCGCGCACTACGTTCCACCAGAGTCCCACCAGCCCGAAGCAGGTGCCAGTCATGAGCGCGTAGAAAGATTGGACATTCATACTTCACCTCATTGTTGGTTCATCTCCCGCTGTCAGGATGAACCGGGAACTATTCTTCCAGTGTGGATACATCTCCCTCGGGCAGGCCTTGTGCGCGGGCCTTGAGCACGCGGCGCATGATCTTGCCGGAGCGGGTCTTGGGAAGTTTATCGAGGAATTTCACGTCGTCCGGGCGGGCGATCGGGCCCATGTGCTTGGCAACGTGCTGGCGCAGTTCCTCCGCCAATTCCGGCGAGGGCGCGAATCCTGCGCGTAGAATGACGAACGTATGAATCGCGTGCCCTTTCACGTCATGCGGCAGGCCAATGGCTGCGGCTTCAGCCACAGCCGGGTGCGAGACCAGCGCGGATTCGACCTCCGCCGTGCCCAGGCGATGCCCGGAGACTTTGATGACATCATCCACGCGCCCAATGATCCAGTAATATCCATCCTTGTCGCGCTTGGCGGAGTCGCCGGTCATGTATTTCCCGGGGTATTTGCTCCAGTACTGCTTGGCATAGCGCTCGTCGTCGCCGTAGATCGTGCGGAGCATGGCAGGCCACGGGTTCTTGAGGACGAGATAGCCTTCGGTGTCGTCAGGGACGGGGTGCCCTTCCTCATCCACGACTTCCGCTTCCAGCCCGAAGAACGGGCGCGTGGCGGATCCGGGTTTGAGCGGCACGGTGGGGGTGGGCGTGATCATGAACATGCCGGTCTCAGTCTGCCACCAGGTATCCATGATCGGGCAGCGTTCCTTGCCGATGACGCGGTAGTACCATTTCCATGCCTCGGGATTGATGGGCTCGCCCACCGTTCCCAGCAGGCGCAGGGAGGAGAGATCATGCTTGTTGGGCCAGGCTTCGCCAAAGCGCATCAATCCGCGGATGGCGGTCGGGGCGGTGTAGAAAATGGTAATGCCGTAGCGTTCGATCAACTGCCACCAGCGGTTGGGATACGGGTATGAGGGTCCACCCTCGAACATGAAGACCGTCGCGCCGTTGAGCAGGGGGCCGTAGACAATATAGGAATGCCCGGTCACCCAGCCGGGGTCCGCGGAGCACCAGAAGCGGTCCTCGTCATTGATGTCGAAGACATATTTGAGCGTGGCATAGGTACCCACCATGTAGCCGCCGTGCGTGTGCAGGATGGCTTTCGGTTTGCCGGTGGAGCCTGAAGTATAGAGGATGTAGAGCGGGTCTTCCGCATCCAGGATTTCTGTCGCGCATCGGCCGTTGGCAATGGGCAGGGAGCACAAGTCGTGATACCAGTGATCGCGGCCCGCTTCCATGTTGACCTCGTTGCCGGCGCGCTTGACGACGATGACGTTTTCCACGCTCGGGCAGCGCTTGACGGCTTCGTCCACCATGGCTTTGAGTTCGACGATCTTGCCGTTCACGAACGAACCGTCGCTGGTGACGACCACCTTCGACTGGCTGTCGTCAATGCGCCCCTGGAGCGCGTCCACCGAGAAGCCGCCGAACACCACGGAATGCACCGCGCCCAGCTTGGCACAAGCCAGCATGGCGAAGACGATCTCCGGGATGCGCGGCAGGTAGATCGTGACCCGGTCGCCTTTCAGCACGCCCATCGCTTTGAGGAGGTTGGCAAAGCGGCTCACTTCGCGGTTGAGGGCATAATATGAGAAGGTGCGGTCAAACTTGCCATCCTCGCTTTCCCAGATCAGGGCGAGTTTGTTCTTGCGGTAAGTCTGGAGGTGGCGGTCCACCGCGTTGTGGACGATATTAACCTTGCCGCCTACGAACCACTTGAAGAACGGTTTCTTCGAATCATCCAGTACTTTGTCCCACTTGCGGAACCATTCCAGTTCCTTGGCGCGTTTCGCCCAGAAACCCTGCAGGTCTGCACGGGCTTCTTCGGCGAGCGCCTCCCAATCCTTGACGTATGCTTTTTTGACGACCTCATGGGATGGGAAATAAACCTCTCCTTCCATTTCCGGGTACTGCTTGGGCTGGTGTTTTATTCTTGGCATGGATCTGTCTCCTTGGCGTGGATTGATGACTTGTAGATGTGATTAATATACACCTAAATCCGGTGAGATTCAATGAAAATTATCGCAATATTAGAAAAAGGATGTAATATTTGGTAATAAGTGAGTGTTTATGAGATAATCCAGAGTACTTCGTAGATATTTAAACCCCAATCGTCGTTTTCCTGTCTTTTAGCTGCTCCAGTTCTGGAATTTATACCTGGAGCAGTCAATAAACATTTTTTCCTTTTTACCTTACCGGTAAAATCCATTTTAGATAGAAGGAGACAACCATGGGACTGACCCATATGCAAATCAAGGAACTGCTCGACGAAAGCCGCGCTCACGAATGTGAAGGTGTCGGTTCCGACCATGTCTGTGTCAAGATCGCTGCCATCGCCGAACTGCCCAGCCGCTTCGGCCATTTTCACATCATCGCCTTTTACAACAATAAGGATGACAAGGAGCATGTTGCCATCGTCCAGGGCGAGGTATATAACGCCGAGGATGTGGCGGTGCGCGTGCATTCCGAATGTCTCACCGGCGATGCTCTGGGATCGCTGCGCTGCGACTGCCGCGACCAGCTGGAGACCGCGCTGCGCATGATCGGACAGATGGAGCGGGGCATCCTGCTCTACATGCGCCAGGAGGGACGCGGCATCGGGTTGATCAACAAGATCCGCGCCTACGGTTTGCAGGAGCACGGCTATGACACGGTGGATGCCAACCTCGCCCTCGGCTTCCGCGACGACGAGCGCGACTACAGCGTGGCGGCTCACATGCTCGAGTCGCTGCATGTCAAATCCATCCGGCTGATCACCAACAATCCCCGCAAGATTGAAGACCTGACCAAGAACGGCGTCAAGGTGAACGGGCGCATCCCGCACGTTATGCCCGCCAACGAATACAACCGCTTCTACCTCGAGACCAAGGCGGTCAAGTCCGGGCACCTGATCGACCTGGAGGGCAAGGAACGTCTGGCGGAACAGGCGGATTATCCCGTCATCGAAGGCATGAACGGGGACGTCCTGAATGTCATCCGCAGTTTTTATCAGTAAAAAGCCCGCCATGATCGAGGCGGGCGTCGTAGGCAAGGGTAGTGATTATCCCAAGAGGAGATTGTCGTGTTGACTCGCAGAGGGGTTCCTGCAGCATGTTTTTTACTGTTGGTTTTCATGTTTTCATGTACACCACTCAACCCGGGCGGAGAACCGCCCACAGCCGTTTCCAGTCCTTCCGCTGGGAATGTCGTGATCACATTGACCAGCATCCCTTCTCCAGGCGCAACAGAAACGTCCATCACTAAAACCACATCGCTGCCTTCGGCGGCGTTAGCGGCTTCTGATCTAAAAATCACCAATCTGCGCGAAGGACGAACTGAAAATACGCTGCCTCTTTCGCTTTCACCAGATGGCCAATGGCTTTTGGCTTCTGACGCGGCGGGGGTCTGCGTTCTCAAGGTTGAGACACTCACCGAGCAGTATTGCACCAAATGGGGCGGGCACGTGATAGCAACTAACCTTGGCTGGTCACCTGATGGCAAACATGTTGCATTCAGTGAAAATGTCCAGAGATATTTTGAAGAGAGCGACATCTGGGTCATGGATACAGACCCGGGCAAACTCACGGATATGACAGACGATGGCATTACCGGCAGCGCTCTAAATAGTCAGGCATTGCTCGACACTTCTCCCGCCTATTCTCCTGACGGCAGGGACCTGATTTTTGCCCGCACTGCGGAACAAAACAGCACAACGACTTCCATTTTCCGGATGAGAGATAATGGGGCACCAGAAAAGCTTATCACTGTTGACACCGAATATTCATCCAGCCTTTATGGGAAAATGTTCTGGTCTGGGGATGGCAAGAAAATCTTCTATACCATATTTAGACAGGGAACGCGGGATGACCCAGAAAATGGGATTTGGGTCGTGGATAGCGAAGGGCAGAACCCGCAACAGCTTCTCGGTATGTCGCAAACGGAGGGAGTACCGGTACTGCTTGCCGTCAACCCCCAGGGCGATAAAGCGCTCATTATTTATAGTGTTGCTTTTGAATCTGCACTACTAGGTGTACCTGCACCAGGTCAAAGCGGTAAGGATTATCTGCTCCTATTCGACATTAAAACCGGCGCGACCGAACCCGTGATACTTGCTGAATCACAACCTGATGAGACCTTGCTCCCTATCGCGGCGACTTTTTCCCCCGAGGGTTCAAAGATCCTGTACATTTACAATAGCTCCATCCGTAAACAGCAACTGGCTGTGCGGGATGTTTCTGGAAGCCACGAAACCATTTTATATAGCCCGGAACAGCCCTTTGGAACGCGCTTTCCTGGGCAGATGGAATTAGACTGGGCTGGCAACGATACGATTTACATTAGCACTCTCCCGAATACTGGCACCTTGTTTCATATCGGAAAGTAATTCATGGAGGCTACAAATTTTCGCCGCAGGAAGTTGGGTGAAGTTGCTTTCGCGCCCAACAAAGTGTGCACCCGATTTGCGCTACGCGCTGGCAATTCCGGCGTTCGGGCATCACCTAATAGTTTCCAGTTCAGTTATCTCGACAAGAGCCGCGCAAATGGCTGGCGTATACATTGCGCGGCGACGATCATCCCGTCCGCCCGGGGGGTGTAGGTCTGGGGATGGGGCAGCCTCTCAACTGGCCTTCGAGTTGGTTGAGCAGGGCGTCTATGGCATGAGCCTGCTGGATGATGTTGTTCATAAAGGCGATGACGGCGTCGTTATTGCCTTTTTGGAGCGAATCGAGCGCCTGTTGCCAGTTCCGGAAATTCGGAGCTTGAAAACATTATCGCTTCGTGATATTATCGTCATGTGATTGAATCCTTCGCGTCCGACGAAGAAAAGAAAATATTTCTTGGCAAGACTTCCACCAGGTTACCGAAAGATATTCAACGCACTGCTCGCCGTAAATTGCTCTATTTGGACGATGCAGACGATTTGCAGGATTTACTTGCTCCGCCCGGCAACAGGCTTGAAAAACTTAAAGGTGATAGAGCAGGGCAGTACAGTATCCGCATCAACGATCAATGGCGAATTTGTTTCGATTGGCTTGGCAATAAAGCAAAAAATGTCGAAATCGTGGATTATCACGGATGAGAGTAAATATGATGGATGACACTTTATCCCCTATTCACCCAGGTGAAGTCCTGCTCGAGGACTTTATGAAACCACTTGGTTTAAGCCAGTATCGCTTGGCGCATGATATTGGTGTTACGCCTATTCGTATCAGCCAGATTGTAAATGGGCAGCGGGCGATTACGGTTGACACCGCGATGCGTCTTGCACGTTATTTTGGCACAAGTGCAGCGGTTTGGCTTCGTCTGCAAGTTCGCTATGAACTGGAAGTTGCAGAAAAAGAATTAAGTGACCGTATTAACCGTGAAGTGAAAGTCCGTCACCAACCAGCAATTCACCCTTAAACCGAACAAGCGGATTATCCCGTCATTGAAGGCATGAACGGGGACGTCCTGAACGTCATCCGTAGTTTTTACCAGTAAGCACCGCCATAGTCGAGACGGGGCGCGACGACCCATCCACCAATGTAAAGCTGAACAATCTCATCGAGGCAGCAACCAAGGCTGGAGTGCCCGTCGAACTTGTCGTCTATAAACAGGGTGAACACGCTTTTGACAGCCATCAGGATACCCAGCAAACGCACGATATCGTTCAAAGGACACTTGACTTCCTCAGGGCTCACCTTCTTGAGCTCTGATTCCCCGATCAACCTTTCTCTGTCTGCCCGAGCCACTCAACAACTCGGTGGAGCCGACCCGGGCAGGAAGAACACACGTAGGTATTGGGCGGAGCGCAATCGTGCGGCGCAGACGTTGGTGTTACGAGGTGCTGCGCAAACGTTTTCCGGGCATTACATGCAAGGTTAGAAAAAATACCAATCCCGCAACAATACTTGCAACCAGTGTATTTCTCTCCTTTACATAACCGGCAGTCTCCATACTATACATTATTGACGATTTATGAGATTAGTGCGATCAATGGAAACGTAGGAGAAATGCTGTCTTTTTCACCATGGCAGGATCATGTCTTTGAATGCTTCGGGAATAATTCTAGTATCTATCCATTGTTGAATAGCTTCCGGGAATCCTGACTGTTGAAGGAGAAACGTTGTGTAGGGATAACTGCCTTGTGATTCGGTTGGAACCACGGCATGAATCAACATGTCATAAGAACCAAGCGGATCAGCAACCAGTCGTTCAAACCCATATATAGGATTATATTGGAGTGAATCATACATATATTTGACAATATGTCCACGTGAGCCGTCGCTGTTTCGTATCTCCCAGATGATGATATGAACGTCCAGCCCTTGCTCTGCAATTTGAATTGACGCTGCGGGAGCGCAATTTATTATTCCGCCAAAATTGCATGAAACAGAAAAATGCGCCTCTCCCGACTTACTGTGGACAATTTGACTTATAGGTGGTGCTGGTGAATCCTGGGTCAGAAGCGACGGCTGGGAGCGGAGGTAGTCAATGATTGAGGGAATGTCGGCTTTTTCAACCAGGCTGAACTTGCCGAGAGTGGGAGCAAGTCCGCGATAAAATTCGGGTATCGTCGGCGTCGGACTCAGCTCGATCGTCGGCGAGGGCGATGGAGTAAAGGTTGATGTTGGGATGAAAGTTAAGGTGGGGGTCGGGCTGTTGACAGCTGTCGCCGTCGCTGCGATGGGGATTGCGGTCACTGTTCTTGGCGCACAGCCAGCCAGTAGAAAGATAATAACCAGTACGCCTGTAATGGATCTTGACCTAAAAAGATAGCTCATACTATCATCCCGTCCGGCCGGGAGGCGTGGGTCTGGGGATGGGGCAGCCTCTCAACTGGCCTTCGAGCTGGTTGAGTAGCGCGTCAATGTCCCCCGCCTGCTGGATGATGTTGTTCATGAAGGCGATGACAGCGTCGTTATTGCCTTTTTGGAGCGAATCGAGCGCCTGCTGCCAGTTCCAGAAGACGGTCACCATTTTCTTGTCGAACAGATCCAGGCAGGGCGGCGGGTTTTCGCGGCGCTGTTCATCGTACCGCGCCTGTGCCTTTGCGGTAGCCGTGGTCACCGCATCGGAGCGCAGCGTGTTGTTCTGGAGCGCGTTGCCGATCGCGTCCATTTCGTTGACCATCTCATTAAATCGTTCGACGGTCCGCTCGGCGTAGGGCTTGACCTCGGCACAGTTGCAGGGATCTGTGGTGGGCGTCCATTTGACGCTGATGGCCAGGGTGGGAATGGGGGCCGGTGCTGTAAACAGGCTGCGGGTGAGATAGAACCCGCCCGCCAGGATCAGGCCGATGACGACCAATCCACCGATCCCGAAGAGGATATTTCTATTGATCCCCGTTTTTTTCCTCGAAGCCCCCTGCACCTTATCCTGTTGCTCCATATAATTGTTATAGTCCCACGGCTTGGTGGAGTCGGGCTTCGGTTCTTCCTTGGGCTGCATCTGGTCGAGCAGCTTGCGGGCGCGCTCGTTGTACGGATTGATCACGAGCACTTTTTGGAGGCAGACAATGGCGTGGTCGCGGTTGTCCGCGATCTGGGCGTAGAGAAACCAGGCCATTTCGTTGGTCTGGTCTTCCCGCAGGATATTCTTAAGCATACTGCGCGC
>JBGOXG010000104.1:0-7974 GCA_041479025.1 Anaerolineae bacterium | reverse complement strand
GGTATGAACACAAACCCATGATTTCCCAACCCACAAAGAGCGTCAGCAGGTTGTCAGATACGACCAGCGTGTACATTCCACAAGCGAACAAACCGATGAATGCGAAGAAACGCGAGAACATCGGTTCAATAGACAAATCGGTATGTTGATGGCCTTGCTCATCTTTAACCACTGCACCATGAGGCGGCAAACCCTTGCGGTCTTGGTCCCCTTTTGGCTTTCCAAAATTATGATAGCCAATGCTGTAAATGAAAATCATCAGTACAGTCCAGGCAACGAAAAACAGGGTGACGGCAGTTAATGGATCAGCCATAACACCAATTTTCAAGTAAGTATCCCCCGTGGGCAGCCAATCAATGTTTGATTGGAATATTCTCTTGCCGAATTCTTCCACGACTGCTGCACGCGAGAAAACAACCATGCTGCCCAGCCACGAGATGGCAGCCGCCCCGACAGCGATCGAGAAGCTCAGCACTTTCCAGCGATTGGTCACCAGAATAATAAGCACAAAAGCCAGCAGCGGTGGGAGAGGTAACAGCCAAAGGATTTGTTCAGTCGTCATAACTTGTCTCCTACCACTTCATCAAGTCGATTTCATCCGCTACTACCGTGTTGAAGCGGCGATAAACTGAAATCACCAGCGCCAGACCTACAGCGACTTCCGCCGCGGCAACAGCAAAGACAATTATCGCAAAGACCTGCCCAGACATATTCGCGATGTTGCCATAGCGCCAGAAAGCAACCAGATTAATATTGACTGAATTCAGCATCAATTCGACGCTGAGCAGGATGGCTACCGCATTCTTCCGAGCCAGAATACCAAATAACCCAATACTGAAGAGGGCGGCAGATAAGAGAAGGAACCAGGAAAGTGGGATCATCATCTGCCTCCTATTTCCTGTTAGATGCCACATAGACTGCGCCGACCAATGCCGCCAAAAGGAGAACGGAGGCAACTTCAAACGGCAGCAGGTATGCGGATGGCTGGAGAAGAGCATTGCCAAGTTCCTTGAGCGTATCAGTATTACCGATGGCAGAAGGTAGCTCGTTGAAACCATCCCAGGTGCTAAATAAAAAGACCAGCGATCCAAAAATCAGAACCCCCACAATGCCCGCCAGCCAGGTTCTATGGTTCATCTGTGGTCCTTTATCGCGCATTTCACGACTGGTGAGCATGACCGCAAAGATGAACATAATGGCAATCGCACCGATGTAAACCACCACCTGAACTACTGCAAGGAATCCAGCTTCCAGAACAGCAAAAATAACTGCAACTCCGAAAAGGGTTGCAATTAGCCATAAGGCTGCATGAACCATGTTCCGGGTCGTCACAACCATCACTGCAGATACCAGGATTACCGCGGCGCTGAGTAGGAAAACAATCTGCAAAGCAGTCATACCAGTGAACTCCTCATCGACTTAATGGCGTACCGGTTCCGCAACAACCCGAGCTGCAGGATCAACCGCATGACGTTGTTTCCGTGCTTGTCCACGCAGGACTTCAATCGTGATCCAGCCAAGAATCAGGTTGGAACACAACATTCCCAAAATGTAAACTGATGTGCCATAACCTGATAGCAATTTATGCATTATCGCTGTCATGATAAGTATGGATATTGAAAAAGGTACAAGGAATTTCCAGTTGAAATAGAGCATATGGTCTATGCGGATGCGGGGGACAGTGTATTTGACCCACATGATGACCCAGTAACCGATCATCGCCTTGATAAAGAAATAGAAAATCCCCAGAACAGGCATTTGAGCAACACCGGGACCATTATAGCCACCGAAAAACAAGATGGAAATAAAGCCGCCAAATGTGAAGGCATGAAGAAGCTCGCCAGCATAAAACAGGCCGAATTTCATCCCGGAGTACTCGATATGAAAACCAGAAACTATTTCCGATTCACCTTCATTCAAGTCAAAGGGAGAGCGCCCCAGCTCGGCTATGGCGCTGATTAGAAAAACAAGCGCGGCCAGAGGAGTCACCCACACAAACCAGTACTGGCTCTGCGCCTGGGAAATTGTCAACATACTCATGGAGCCCGTCAAGATTGCCGGAATGAGCAGGATGATCAGCATAGGTATTTCAAATGAAATCATGTTGGCGACCATGCGGTAGGCACCCACAAGGGCAAACTTATTATTTGAGGCCCAGCCTGCCATAATGATCGAGAGGGTGCCAATCGCCCCGGCAGCGACGATATAAAGCAACGCCACATTGAGATCCACACCGTAAACCACGCCGGCTATTGGCAAAATCGCCCACAAAAGAAGCACGGAAGCCAGCGAAAGGATTGGGGCAAGATTGAACACGAAAACATCCGCCCCCGCCGGGGTTATATCCTCCTTGATAAGGAGTTTGATAATGTCTGCGAACGGCTGGAAAATTCCCCAGGGTCCAATTCTATTAGGTCCCAATCGATCCTGGAAACGTGCTACAACCTTTCGTTCAATCCAAACCAGAAAGACATCGAGCACCATCGCACATACGACCAGAGTAATAATGCCCAGGAGTGTTATTAGGACATGAGCAATTGAAACGACGAGCCCCCAGCTCGTCAACATGCCCATCAACCAGTTATATAAATTGCCAACAGGATCCAGCATGCATCACTCCTTGTTTCACAAATAAAAGGCTGGAAGGATGATTCCTTTCAGCCTTGCGATCCTAATAAAAAGCTAATTCCACTCCAGCATTCCCTTGCGCCAGGTATAGACCAACCCGGCAACAAGAATGAGAATGAAAATTATGCCTTCCAAGACTGCAAACATAGGAAGTGCATTCAATGAGATTGCCCATGGAAAGAGGAAAACGGTCTCGACATCGAAGACCAAGAATATTAGAGCGAAGACATAGTACTGGGCTTTGAATTGCACCCTGCTCTCGCCCACTGTTTCCATACCGCATTCATACGTGCTTTGTTTGATCGGGTTAGGTTTTCGGGGGCCGAGAATTCTGGCAGTCAAGATCGCGGCAAACGGCACAAATACCGCGATAATCATGAACAGGAGGATATAAAGCCAGTTTTGCATAGACACTCCAAATCAGAGTTGGTTTGTGTGAATTGGTACACAAATGGGCTTTGGTCATTTTATCATAAGAGAATTAATTGAAGTACCGACCCATGTAAGTATTACACATGATATTTGTCACAATTTTTATCCTTTTTCACTCACATTTTCTTGGCAGGTCTCAATATTATTACATCTTCCTCGTCCAAATTGCCACCCCTTCCAAACCAGCTTGAAAAAAACAGACAGATAGCTTAACATTTTTATCACGTATAGAATTATGCAAGCAAGCAAGTTAATGCTAAACTGATTATCATTTCTATTCTCCTATCGCTCAAGGAGGCGTCATGCAATCCTATCCCCCCGAACCTTTCCGAATCAAAATGGTGGAACCCATACAGCTCGTCAGTCCGGAAGAACGCCAGGCAGCAATGAGGAAAGCCGGCTATAACCTGTTTTCACTCCGGGCGGAGGATATTTTTATCGATCTGCTAACTGATTCAGGAACCGGAGCGATGAGTCAAGGCCAATGGAGCGCCATGATGGAAGGTGATGAGAGTTATGCCGGGGCACGATCCTATTTTCGATTGGCAGAAGTGATGCAGGAGATCTTTGGGTTCAGATATTTCGTCCCTACCCATCAGGGACGCGCCGCTGAGAATATTCTTAGTGCCGTGCTAGTCAAGCCCGGGCATTACATCCCCTCCAATATGCACTTTGACACGACAGATGCAAACATCCGTGCCCGGGGAGGACGGCCGACAAATCTGGTCATCGATGAAGCCTTTGACCCGACCAACCAGCACCCGTTCAAAGGGAACATGGATATCAACAAGCTGCGGGCGTTTATCACACAGGTCGGCGCGGAAAACATCCCATTTGGCATGCTAACCATTACCAACAATGCGGGGGGTGGGCAACCTGTTTCAATGGCGAACATTCATGAGGTAGCGAAGACTTACCACTCTTTTGGGATCCCTTTTTATATTGATGCTGCCCGCTATGCCGAGAATGCGTTCTTTATCAAGCTCCGCGAAAAGGGATATGAGAACAAATCCCCGCAGGAGATCGCTCACGAATTGTTCTCGGTTGCGGATGGAGCCATGATGAGCGCCAAGAAGGATGCCATTGTCAATATCGGCGGTTTCCTGGCGACCAACGATGAAAGCATAATCCAGAAAGTTCGCAACGAGCTGATTTTGCGCGAGGGATTCTATACCTACGGTGGTTTAGCCGGTCGAGACCTGGATGCCATGGCAGTCGGTCTAAGAGAAGGCTTACAGGAGGATTATCTCGCTTATCGCTTAAACCAGACAAGTTACCTTGGAATGCGTCTCAAGGAGATGGGTATTCCGATCGTAGAACCACCTGGGGGACATGCAATCTATATTGATGCAGCCAGATTATTGCCACATATTCCTCACACCGAATTCCCCGGACAGTCTCTGGCGGTAGAGCTCTATCTTGAGGGTGGGATCCGCGGTTGTGAAATTGGTTCGGTTATGTTTGCTTACCAAGACAAACAGAGCCAGGAATGGGTCTACCCACGCCTCGAACTTGTCCGGCTCGCCATTCCGCGCCGTGTATATACCCAAAGCCACATCGACTTCGTGGTTGAGGCGGCGGCTAAGATCGTCGCCCGCGCAAAAAAATTACGCGGATACCGGTTCACATATGCACCTGAACTACTTAGACATTTTACAGCCCAATTTGCGCCGTTGTAAAATAAGGAGTGGGCGCCAGATTTGAAGCCCACTCCTTATTTTGTATAAATTCCCAGATGGTTTCCCACGGGTCGCTCCCGTCTGGGTATGTTGGTATGGATGGGAGAATTAATCAAATTGGCAGTGCCAAACCATCCTTCAAATACAAGTGTAGAAGAACCACCACCGTCGAGGTTCATCGCAGTCTGTGCCCCGTAATAAACCAAATAGTTAGCCAGCTCATTAAGAGTGGCACCGGAGCTATAAAACGGCTGGCGACCATCCACGACAATAATGATCAATTTTTCTCCACTATTGTCCACTCCAATTGCCGTTCGCGGCGCTGGCGAAACATCATCCAAACCAGCGACAGGTTTCCCGTTGCGGACAAGCATTCGATCTCCGGAAATGGCATTGTATATATTACTCGGAGGTCGAAAACTGACCTGGTTATTCTCTGAAATAAATAAAGTTGGAGATTTCTCATTATCAGAATAAATATTTCCTTCGGAAGCGGCAAAACCATTCGGTCGCACACTCTGACCTGAATGGGGGTAGTAATAGAAAGGGCCATATGAATACCAGGGTGAAAATCCATCCCCATTGATCGCTATCTGTACATCAAATTCTCGCAAGAATTGCGAAGTTGTTCGTGCCTTAAGCGGAAGTGGATCATCATTCCGGCCAGGTGTCACCAGAAAGGAAATATTCTTCGCTGTGGTGTCCACAGTGACGATGTGGGCGATCATAGGATAAGGCGAAAAATGTACGCGACGGTAATAAACAACCCCATCATACAATTCTCGCCTTAATTCAACAGGAAGAGGACGTCCCAGGTAATATAACAACGGGCTGCAAAGGCACAGCATTACCAAGGTCAAAATTAATATTAATGTACGTTTTGGTCGTTTTCTCATTACTTTCTGATTCATGATGAAAGGACAGATTTCTTGTTCTTTCAAATAGTTAATTTCTAATCTTTTGAGGTGACATTTTCGTCACCCCTGAATCCATTAGACTGCAATTTCTTTCTCTGCCTGACGCATGGAGTTGAAAGAGGCGATGGCAACCTCCAGTATCGCCAGATCCGGTTCACGGGTAGTCAAGGATTGGAGTGCGAGGTTAGGCTTTATCATCCAACGCACGATTGTCCAATCGAGATGGTTCGCTGTCCATCGGATGTATTCCACCGCAATCCCTGCCAGAACGGGTATCAACAGAATCCGGCTTGCCAGACGCCAGAACATCGGCATAGGTCCCAATAACGAGAAAACCAGGATGGAGAGAATGACCAGGGTCAACAGGAAGGCAGTACCGCAACGGGCATGCTCAAGAGGAAAATTCGCCACAACTTCCGGTTTTAATTCAGCGCCAGCTTCATAAGCATTGATGGTCTTATGCTCCGCTCCGTGGTAGGAAAAAACCCGTCGGACATCCGGCATAAACCCAAGCAACCAAATGTAACCAACCAGCAGTACAAGACGCAGAATGCCTTCGAGGACATTGCTCCACCAGGAACTCCAACCGAGGAAACGTTCGAACAACCCGCCGACTGCTGCCGGTGCAATAAAAAACAATCCGATGCCTGCCAGGAGCGAAATAGCCAGCGTACCATAAAGTGCGGGACCTTCCAGTTTTTCGTCTTCACCAGTCTGGACATTGGCAGATATCGTCAGGGCATGGATGCCTAATCCCAACGCGTCCCAGAGCAGAATAATTCCTCGTAGAAAAGGTGTCTTTGAAATCCGACCTCTATATACGGCTGAAAGGTTCTCAGTGTGAGTGACAATCTTTCCGTCCGGCGCGCGCATGGCTATTGCCATGGCAGACTTTCCCCGCATAAGCACACCTTCGATTACCGCCTGTCCACCATAAGTAATAATTCGATCTTCCATAATCAGTAAATGTCCTATTCTTGTTCCTAAGCGAGATTGAAGAAGAAATGTACCATCGCTTCAATGCCACGATACCAAGTTGGCAGGTGTTGCCTTTCATTGGGCGCATGCAAATTGTCATCAGGAAGTCCAAAGCCCGTGCATACCGATTCCACACCAAGCAGTCGTTGCATCTGGGCTACAACGGGGACAGAACCGCCTTCACGCTTTAGAATGGCTTTCTTTCCCCACACTGACTCTATCGCTTTGCTTAGCGCAATGACACCGGGATTGTTTAGATCTGAAATTGACGCGGGTCCACCTTGCTTTATGTCCAATTCCCAGCGAATGGTGTCTGGTGCATTCTGCTCGAGATAGGCGCGCAATTGTTCAGCTACCTCTCCTGGATCCTGGTCAGGAACCAATCTCAATGAGATTTTTGCAGTCGCCTGGGATGGTAAGACTGTCTTAAAACCGGGTCCGGTATAGCCTGAGAAAATCCCGTTTACTTCAAGAGTCGGTCTCGCACCCACGCGTTCTGCAGGAGTAAAGCCCGCTTCGCCCCATAAGGCAGGCACGCCGGTCATTTCTAGGTAATGAGCCTCATCGGTTGGCAGACGTGCCATTTCTTCTCTTTCTTTGGCAGATAACGAACGAACGCTGTCATAGAAACCCGGCAATGTAATGCGTCCTTTCGAATCGTGCATCCCGGCGATCAACTCAGCCAGCGCTACAGCAGGGTTGTGAACCACACCCCCGAAAAGACCGGAATGCAGATCGCTCGAAGGTCCATAAACTTTCAACTCAAAAGCGGCCAGACCACGCAGGCCATATGTAATCGACGGATATTCGGCTCCCAGCATGCCAGAATCAGGATTTAGAGCAAAATCACAAGCCAGCATATCTTTATGGCCAGAAATAAACTTTTCAAGGGAGGGAGAGCCAATCTCCTCTTCGCCTTCGATCATCCACTTGATATTTATGGGCAATGCGCCAGTACGAACTATGGCTTCCACTGCGCTCATCACTGCAACATCCTGCCCTTTCATGTCAGACGCGCCGCGGCCATAGATATTTTCACCCAGTATGTCGCCACTAAACGGCTCACTATTCCACAATTCAATAGGATCCACCGGTTGAACATCGTAATGCCCATAGATCAGGACGGTCGGCGCTCCTTTAACTTCCAACCATTCTCCGTAAACAACAGGATGCTTCACGGTGGGATATATCCTTACATTCTTCATTCCCAGGTCACGTAAGCGCGCAGCCACCCATTCTGCACCTTTGAGCATCTCAGGGATGTAAGCCGGGTCAGTTGAAATGGAGGGAATCGCCACGAGCTCCCTTAGCGCGGTAAGATTTTCTTCTTTGTGCCCACG
>JBGOXG010000147.1:0-5800 GCA_041479025.1 Anaerolineae bacterium | reverse complement strand
TTGACCAGCCCGGGCAAAACGATGTGACTTTTGAGGTCGAGGACCTCATCGGCCGTGTCGGGAAGTTCGCTCATCGAGCCGACCTTTTCAATGAGGCCGCGTCGAATAAAAAGACCACCCTCGAGAATCTCCCGCTGATGGTCGTCCATGGTAACAATATAGGCGTTTTTGATGAGTAGGGTGGACATAGCAGTGATTGGAAAATTGTTATCAGATATTAGTCTACTGAACTGCACAGTAGTTCGTATACAGTATTCCGCGCATAGCGCTTCATAGTTGTCTGACAACTCTAGTGTAGCAATATAGGAGGAGAATGTCAACAGATAATTTTAATACTGAAAATTACAATCAACTTATGATAGAATTATTCGTGATACCAACCACTGATAGATTAATAATCTCAACTAAAGGATGGGAGATCTACTGCTTCGCTCAGGAGTTGGCACAGTCTTGAATATATTTCAATCAGACGTATCCTTACCCAAATTCTGGCTAATTTTAAATTTGGAAATCAGGCACCTTGATGGACATGCTATACTTTTCTATAAGGGGAGTGGATTTGTTTTTTTGTTATGACATATTAAGGAAGTGCTCGAAAAGTTTTCAATATCCGCAATTAAAATTATACTAGGAAGGAGAAAAGATCATGCCCCAAGAGAGTATCACTGACACCAGTAAGCCCAATGCCGGGCGTATTTACGATTATATCCTTGGCGGGAATCACAATTTCGAGGTGGACCGCAAAGCAGGTGACCAATTGGTGACTTTGCTACCAACAATGCCAAAAGCTTTCAGGATGCAGCGATGGTGCCTGCAAGATGTTGCTAAAGAGCTAACGGAGAAGCGCGGTTACGACGTAATAGTCGACTTTGCATCAGGGTTACCTACGAACGATCATATTCATACTGTAGTTCCCAAAGGAACCAAAGTAATCTATTCGGACTGGGACCCCGTCGTCGTTGAGTATGCACGTGACATTTTGAAAAACACACCTGATATATATTTCTTCCATGCGGATGCGCGAAAACCGGAAGAATTTCTAGGTCGTCCAGAAATTCAGGAGATTCTGGGAGAAAGCCGTGATATTGCGATCATCGCGTGGGGCCTCGCACTATTTTTAACCGACGAGGATATTGCTCATACTTCTAAATCTCTCCATGATTGGGCGGGTCCAAAAAGTTGCTGGGCATTTTTCTGCCAGGGAGCCGACATGGACTTAAACGACCCAGGCTTTGCAAAAACAGCGAAGATTTACGAACAAATGGGATCCAAACTAAATGTTAGGGACCTCACTCGTTTTCAGGAGCTTTTGAAACCCTGGCGTGCCGACGAGAAGGGTTACATTCCATTCCTAGAATGGCATGGCCTCGACCTGACTTTCCTCAAGGACGAACCAGATAAGCAAGCATGGGGAAAAGCTGGTGGTGGATATGGTGTCTATTTGGTAAAGTAATCTATAAAATGATAGGCTATATCGAGAGAAAATGGAGTCCTCAACTGTACCTGATATTGCTCCTCCCATAAATCAGATTCTATACGCGGTACAAAACGAAACTGCAGATCTTGTTAAGATGTATCATCAAGCTCTGCAGTCTGTAATGTTTACTAATCGTTTCGAAGTGCGGCCGCAAATGCTGGGAGGAATTGCTTCTGATGAAGTAAGTGTTTTAATTAAGTATTTACTGAACCAACAATCATCAGTGGGTTCGAACAGGGGAAGCCAATTGAGTCAGATTGGTTTGAGCGATAAGAGCGTCATGCGTCTTGGCCGAATTACACGCCAGTTTCTCCAATCACACCTGGAAAAAGTAGATTTATTAACCGGACTTGAAGTAATAGACGACTACAATAATGCGGTCCTTCAAGGATTTGTACAAAATCGCGAAGTTGTCATCCTTAACGAGCAGGAGCGCATCCGCAGCGCATTGCAAAGAACGCTCGGTCGATATTCATTACAAATGGAAGTGGCTGCGAGTTTGGCCGGAGCCACTAGCTCCATTCTCAATCTAGATGCATTGGTCACTACAGCTGTAGAACTAATCCGTGAAAAATTTGATTTCTATTATGTTGGTTTGTTTCTAACCGACGAAAGCGCTCGGTGGGCTATCCATAAAGCTGGTATTGGAGAATCAGGCAAGCAGACCCTTCACCTCGGTCAACTCATTGAATTAACTCCAAACTCACTTATTGGGAAATGTGTGGAATCCGGGGAGCCACGGATGATAATAGACGTGGCAAAAGAAAATTCCATCTTGCGTTACCCACTCCTTCCCGAAACGGTCTCGGAAGCTGCCATACCTTTGCATTCGCGTGGGAAAATTATCGGTGCATTTACAGCCCAGAGCAAGCAGATGGGCGCCTTCTCCGACCTGGATTTGATGGCACTGCGCATCCTTGCAGACCAATTAGCCAATGCCATTGAAAATGCCCGCCTATTCAGCGAGCTTCGTCAATCCGAGGAGAAATATCGCACTTTGATGGACAATATTGAAGAAGGCTATTATGAGCTTGACACGGAGGGGAGATATACGTTTGTCAATGACGCGTTGGTCTATATCTTGGATACCCCGAAAGATAAAATCCTGGAGTCAAATTTTCAGTATTTTGTTGACAAGGAGTTTTCGGAGCGAGTCAGAGTAGCCTACAATGCTGCCTACCAGTTGGGTGGTGCAGTGCACGGCATTGAGTTTAGAATTCGTTCCAAGGAAGGCATTAATCGTTTTGTCGAGACAACCGCGTTGATCAACCGGAATCCAATGGGTGAAATGGCTGGCTTGCGCGGCATTGTACGAGACATCACTGCCCGCAAGCAGGCTGAGGGCTACCAGATCGAACGAAAAGCCCTCGAGCGGAGTAACAAGGAATTGGAACAGTTCGCCTCGGTGGCATCGCATGATCTCCAGGAACCATTGCGCAAGATTCAGACATTCGGCGATCAATTGAAAACCAAGAGCGGTTCATTGCTGAATGATGAAGGACGCATATTTCTCGACCGCATGCTCGGTGCGGCAGATCGGGCGCAGGTTCTGATCAATGACCTGCTGAGCCTCTCACGGGTTTCGACCCAGGCTCAACCTTTTGCCCGGGTCGATTTGAAAAAGTTATTGCGCAGTGTGGTTGCAGACCTGGAAGTGCGCCTCGAGGAGACCGGCGGACGGGTGGACATTGAAGAATTACCGGTGATTGAAGCGGACGCCACCCAGATGAGACAGCTGTACCAGAATTTGATCGTGAATGGCCTGAAGTTTCGATCACCGGATAAAAAACCTCGCATAAAGATATCCAGCCGTATCATTGAAAACAAGCGCCTTCCAGAAATGCCGGGCCAGCCAAACAGTCTGTGTCAGGTTTTTGTGAAGGATAATGGAATCGGCTTCGACGAAAAATACCTTGATCGGATTTTCCAGCCATTCCAGCGATTGCATACCCAACAGGAATATGAGGGCACCGGCATCGGCCTGAGCATTTGCCGGCGAATCGTTGAGCGCCACAGCGGAGATATCACCGCCAAAAGCAAGCCAGAACATGGAGCCACATTCATTGTAACTCTTCCGATCAAACAAGCGAAAGGAGGGGATTTAAGATGACGTTTGACACAAAACCCGGTGCTATTTTGATTGCTGAAGACGATCCGGATGACCGCCAATGGATCAAAGAGGCGTTGACTAAATGTCACTTTGAACAGCAAGTTAATTTCGTTGTTGACGGCGAGGAATTGATGGATTTTCTTCTGCACCGCGGGAAGTATGCGGTTACAGGGAACCTGGCCTACCCGGGATTGATCTTGCTCGATCTGAACATGCCTAAGAAGGATGGGCGCGAGTCACTGAAGGAAATTAAATCCGATCCTCGCATCCGCCATATTCCAATCATTATATTGACCACTTCGAGGGCCGAGGAGGATACATTTCGCACCTATAACCTGGGAGCCAATTCTGTCATCCACAAACCGGTTACCTTTGACAACCTCGTTCAGATCATGCAAACTTTGACCGATTACTGGTTTAAGATCGTCGAATTGCCTCTTTAGGCAAATGATCAACAATATAACGGCTAAGTAAAACCCGCCTCACGGCGGGTTTTACTTTTCTTCATCTTTGAATAACCAAACTGCCCCGTTTGCGGGCGTAATGTGTGTTACACTGATCATGTCGTTTAATAATCGGATCCGTGTTGTACCTTGGCCGCTGACCCTTTTATGGGCTGGCGACCATTTCTATTCCGGCCGAGCCGGAGAAAGCAGTAAAAAATGGATATCAGAATTTATGTAGGAAACCTGGCCAAGTCAACCACTGAGGCTGAAATCAACACCCTGTTCGCGCAAGCTGGGACAGTCTCCACCGTGGAACTGGTCAAAGACCGCGATAGCGGCCTGTCCAAAGGCTTTGCCTTTGTCACCATGACCAATCAAGCTGAGGCGGACAAGGCCATCAGCATGTACAACGCCTATTCCCTGGCCGGGAACGTGATCAAAGTCAACATCGCCAAACCGCGCGTTGAACGCGCTTCGAACAAATAGACTCGTGACAGAATAATAACACCGGCTCACGACGCCCCTCGTTCCACTCGGAGCGAGGGGTTTTCTTTTCCTGCCTAATCTGCCTAATCATCTTTAAATAGAGAGACCGCTTGCCATTTTAGCCACTCGGGGCTAGTATTGAGAGGCCAACAGGTCCTCATGCATGCACTGCGTGAAATATTGACGGGTTCGCCGCTCCCCACGCGGGAAATGGAAAATGAACGGCTGAATAAAATCCGCGCGCTGGCGGCATTTTCGCCGGATGCGCTTTCGTCCATCGCCTACGCCAATCAGGAGATTTATCTCGGGCTGGTCGTAGCCGGCGCGGCCGGGTTGGCTTATTCCTGGCCGATCGCGCTGACCATTGTGGGGCTGCTGGCAATCCTCGCACTGTCCTATAACCAGACCATCCCTACCTATCCCTCCGGAGGCGGATCATACACCGTCGCCCATGAAAACCTCGGCAGTCTCCCGGGACTGATCGCTGCTGCCGCCCTGCTCATTGATTATATTTTAACTGCAGCTGTCAGCCTGACAGCCGGGGTGGCCGCCATCGCTTCCGCCTTCCCACTGCTCTGGGATCATCGTGTGGCTGTCTCGCTGGTCATCCTTCTCGTCATCACCCTCATCAACCTGCGCGGGGTCCGCGAATCCGGGACGCTGATGGCAATCCCGGTCTACCTGTTCCTCGGCTGTTACCTGGTCATGATCGCCTACGGCCTGTACAGCGTTGTTCTGGAAGGCCCCGGCAACTTGCCGGCGACCGCGCCATCCGCTCTCGTACCGGTATCTCTGGTACTGCTCCTGCACACCTTTGCCTCGGGCTGTACCGCGTTGACGTGGGTGGAAGCCATCAGCAACGGCATCCCGGCTTTCAAACCGCCCTCCACGCGCAACGCCCAGAAGACATTGATCGTCATGGCCGTGCTGATGGGCATCCTGTTCGCGGGAACCATAGGTCTGACGCAGTATTTTGCTGTCGTCGCCGGGACGAACGAGACCATCCTTTCTGCATTAGCCCGGCGAATCCTGAACACTGGTCCGCTGTACTATCTGGTGCAGATTGCGACGCTGCTCATTCTGTCCGTCGCCGCCAATACCAGTTTTAACGGTTTCCCCCGCCTTTCATCTGTGCTGGCCCGAGACCGCTACCTGCCCAATCAATTTGTCCATCTTGGCGACCGGCTGGTCTTTTCAAACGGGATCATGATCCTTTCCCTGCTCACCGGGATCTTGATCGTGGTTTTCAGGGGAGACAGCCACGCGCTGGTCCCTCTCTTT
>JBGOXG010000171.1:0-4944 GCA_041479025.1 Anaerolineae bacterium | reverse complement strand
CCTTCAATGGGTAAGCCTTTTGCCCTATCCAAATCTAACAATTTTATAAAAAGTAGCCGCGGAATTATCCTGACGGCTACTTGAAGATTTTACTTGTAAACGTGGGTTTTACTTGTCCAGCAGGGCAGCCACACCTGGCAGCTCCTTGCCTTCGAGGAATTCCAACGAGGCACCGCCGCCTGTTGAAACGTGTGTCATCTGTTTGGCAACGCCTGCTTTCTTGACAGCACTGGCACTATCACCGCCGCCGATGACGGTGGTGGCACCGGACTCAGCCAGTAATTTCGCGATGGCAAATGTACCTTCCGCGAACTTCGGCATCTCGAAGACCCCCATCGGCCCGTTCCACACGATCAGCTTCGCTCCCTGCAGGGAAGATTTGAATAACTCAATGGATTTAGGCCCGATATCCATCATGCGCCAACCCGCCGGCATTTTATCTGCGTCAACCACCCTGGAGTCCGCCTCGGCTTCAAACTTATCGGCAATGACCGCGTCCACAGGGAGAACCAGTTTGCTGCCGGCTTTAGACAATATCGCTTTGGCGGTTTCGATTGACGCAGTTTCGACCAGGCTATCCTGCATATTGTAGCCTTTAGCTGCCAGGAAGGTGTTCGCCATGCCGCCACCGATGATAAGTTTGTCACACTTTGAGAGTAACGTCTCAACGACGAGGATCTTATCGCTGATTTTGGCGCCGCCCAGGATCGCGATATAAGGCCGCTCAGGGTTGGTGATTGCCCGGCCCAGGTATTCCAGTTCCTGTTCCATCAGGAAACCGGAAACTGCCGGGAGGAAATGAGCAATTCCCTCTGTCGAAGAGTGAGCCCGGTGAGCAGAACCGAACGCATCGTTGACGTAAACTTCCGCCAACGCTGCCATCTTCTTCGCCAGTTCCAGATCATTCTTTTCCTCTTCCGGGTGGAAGCGTGTGTTTTCCAGCATCAGGATTTCACCGGGTTTGAGAGCCTTTGCCATCTTCTCCACCTCAGGACCGATACAGTCGGGTGCCATCTGGACAGGCTTACCCAGAAGACCGGCAAGCACTTCCGAAGCTGGTGTCAGGCTGAACTCAGGATCGAAACCGCCTTTGGGACGGCCGAGGTGACTCATGAGGATTAAGGATGCACCCTGATCAAGTACATATTTGATCGTAGGCAAAGATGCCTTAATCCGTTTGTCATCGGTCACAATACCTTTGTCCATTGGGACGTTAAAATCGACCCGCATGATGACGCGCTTGCCCTTCAGGTCTATATCCTTTACAGTTTTCTTGTTCATCGATCACTCCAATTTCAAAACCTTGCGAAGGTTGAACCTTCGCAAGGTGAGTTTCAAATCAGGCATTATAGGGATTTCGCCATCAGGTTCGCCAGGTCGGCTGTACGGACAGAATAGCCCCATTCATTATCATACCAGGAGACGACCTTGATGAAGTTGCTTTCCGCCTTGCCCAAAACGCTGGTGAATGGCAGGTCAATGGAAGAGCTGTGGGGATCGCCCTTGTAATCGATGCTGACCAGGGGTTCATCCACTGCTTGAAGAATTCCCTTAAAGCGTGGTTCCTTGGCTGCATCGCGGAATGCCTGCCGCAGTCCTTCAGTCGTGGTTGGTTTTTCAACCTCGGCCGTGAAGTCAACCACCGAGACGGTGCTGATTGGAACACGCAGGGCATACCCGTCAAACTTGCCTGCGAGGTCGGGGATCACAAGCTTGATTGCCTTGGCAGCGCCGGTGGTCGTCGGGATGATGCTCATCGCTGCGGCACGGGCACGGCGCAGGTCGCTGTGGGGGAGGTCGAGGATCTTCTGATCATTGGTGTAGGCATGGATGGTGGTCATGAATGCGCGCTTGATGACAAACCTGTCATGCACAACCTTTGCAGCGGGTGCCAGGCAGTTCGTTGTGCAGGATGCATTCGATACGACGTGGTGCGTCTTGGGGTCGTATTTGTCTTCATTGACTCCCATCACGATGGTCAGGTCTTCACCTTCCGCTGGAGCAGAAATGATGACCTTTTTCGCGCCGCCCTTGATATGGTTGACCGCGCCTTTGACGACTTTCCCTTTTTTATTGACCCCATCGTCCTTGATGGTAAAGATGCCAGTGGATTCGATGACGATATCCACACCCAACTCACCCCACGGTATGGCAGCCGGGTCAGTCTCTTTGAACGCCTTGACCAACTTGCCATCGATCAACAAGCCATCTGCGGCAACTTCAACCGTACCATCGTATCGACCATAATTCGAGTCATATTTGAGCAAATGTGCCATGGTCGGCATATCGCCGATGTCGTTGAATGCAACCACTTCCAGCGTTTCAGGGTAATAATCCCTTATTGCTTTTAGAACCTGTCGACCAACACGGCCAAAACCATTGATACCAACTCTAACTTTCATGATGAACCTCCTGATAAGGTTTGGATTTAATTTCCAATTTTTTAAAACGGGTCTGACCCGATTATCACAACCTTATGATTTTACTACATATAATTGTGACAATTTACACAATCATGGTATTTTACTACAAATTATTAATGTGAGTAGTCCAGGGGGGTATTTTTAGAACCAAGTCAGGGGGAAGAAATATTATTCTTCCTTCTCACTGAGTGGACCAGTTCTTTCATTCAGAAGATCGATCAAGACACGCGTCAGCTTTTCAGAATCATGCCGCCAGGGGTATAGGGGATCGACTAGGTCCGACGCATAAACCGGGATATTATCTAGGTTTTCATCCAGCCGCACCCAATCAACACCCTCCGGTAAGGCTGGAGAATAATTCCGGTTACAGACCACAATATCCACCAATCCCTCGCCAACATGGTCTTCCACTGCGCGAACATGATCGCTGCATGCATAAGCTATAGTCTCTCCGCGCTGAGTAGCGATGTTACAGATAAAAATTTTCAATCCCTTGCTGGAACGAATCGCTGCGACAATATCCGGTACGAGTAGATTCGGTAAAATGCTGGTATACAAACTGCCGGGGCCGATAATGATCATGTCCGCTTGAAGAATGGATTGGATTACGGGAGGGAAAGCGGGAGGATTATTCGGTTCGAGCCAGACGCGACGAACGCGACCCGGCATGGTGGGAATGGTGCTCTCACCCGCAACGCGAATCTCGCTGCCCTGGTGTGGGAGTTGAACATCAGCAAGCAGCCGCACGTCATGAAGCGTGGAGGGCAACACCTCCCCATTGACCCCAAGTACTCGGGCAGATTCAGCCACTGCCTCTTCGAAACTGCCGGTGACTTCCGACAGCGCGGTGATGAACAGGTTGCCAAATGAGTGACCTCCCAATCCTGACTCACTGCTGAAACGGTATTGGAATAACTGTGTAAGCAAAGCTTCGTCGTTGGAAAGCGCTGCCAGGCAATTGCGAATGTCTCCCGGAGGAAGGATGCCCAGACTCCGCCGCAATTCCCCGCTTGAACCGCCATCATCTGCCACCGTGACTATGGCGGTCAAATTTCGAGTATGTTCCTTCAACCCGCGCAGGAGGGTGGCCAGACCGTGTCCCCCGCCGATTACCACGATGCGACGACCACGCTTGCGCCGGCGATAATCCGAAATCTGGTCCACCAGGCGTATGCCAGGCGTCCTGAATGGGGTCATCAGGGAGTGATTCAATCCCCATATCCCGTAGGCAATAAGTCCAACACCTAGGCTGCCGAAAATCAATACGCGCAAGGGGCGAGCAAGAAACCGCAGGGAAGCATAACTGATCAGAGGCAGCCACCAGGTTTCGGGGGCGGTCCGATAAACATCCAGCAGGAAGAGCGCCAATCCGACGCCCAGGAGTGTAATCCCGAAAAGAATCAAGAACAGCCAGCGCTTAACCCCGATACCAGGGATCATCCAGCGGAAAATATTCAGTATTTCCTGCCAGAAGCGTTTTTGCCAGGGTAGTTTTGATTTCACAAAGAGGAATATAGCAGTCTTGAGAAGAATAGTCAACGGACGACCAACCGGGAGTCCGTATGGAATATAATAGAAATAATATCTTACACATGCCTGACACCCATTTAGCTATAGATCGCAGGAGAGCAAGATGACATGGCAATTCCCTCTTCCAGTACCTCGATTTGTCCCTCCTCTCGACCCTGAATTTCGTCCAGCCTCCCTGGTAAATCGCGCTTTCTAGCAGGAAACAGCAACGACCGGTGTGCCTGTGACTATCGGGCTGGAACGAAATGACGGGGAAATTTCAAGGTTTGAAACCACCGTTTATCCTGAAAACCATCCTGGCGCCCAATCTAATTTATATTATATGGAACGGCTGGTGAAATTTCTGCTCTGGCAGCCTGGTGGATGAAAGCTCTACATTGGCGGACCTCGCTCAATTGGAGAATACATCCGCAAGGTTTATTCTCCGAATGGCGAGCGCAAGTTCGATTACTTTTTCATGGGCGATCAGATCTATGAGCAGGCGTTTACCATATTCCCGCCAGAAAGCCCGTGGCTTCAGCCATCGGGAGGAATGGCGGCGGCGCGAAGCGCCGAACAACCCTGAAACGGGTCAGAGCGGCTCGTCTGCAAAGCTGGCGCTAAGCCCTGTGAGGCTCCAGTCAGCAAGACTGGTGAGAGCAGGGTGGTTCTCCAGAACCCCCGGCATTTATGCCTGGGGAGTTGTCAGACACATAACCTTGCCGACAAATATGACACGCATGTTTCTGTCGCGTTACGAGTCTTTGCCGCCATCCGTGACCTGCCGGAAATTGATCACCCCAAAAAGCTCTACTGTTGTTAAGTCTGGCGCGACTTGGATTGGTTGGTGGACAATGATAAGGTGTTCTTTGACCTTACGAAACATGAGAACCTCCAGATGGCCTTGCTGGGTGTTTTTGATTCCCAGATTTGCGGCGGAAAACGTTACGATCTGGCCAGCATGGGGCGGCGAAAAGCCAACGCGACTTATTTCGAATCCCACGGGGTTGAT
>JBGOXG010000267.1:0-2795 GCA_041479025.1 Anaerolineae bacterium | reverse complement strand
CGCCGTTGCCCATCAAGACCTGCACATAGTTGATTGGCCCGATCAGCACGCCGGCCACGGCTCCGAGCGCGCAGCCCACACCGAAGATGAGCGAGATCATTAGCGGTACGTTCACGCCGCTCAGATACACAATAAATTTCCTGAGCTTTCTTCACGGCTTGTCTGCGTCTGTCCGGGCTTAGAAGTTTCCCCGGACCGTCTCTTTCAGAATTGCATTATCCAGAGACAAATCCGCTACCAGCTTCTTGAGTCTGCCATTCTCTTTTTCCAGTTCTTTGAGCCTCCGCGCTTGGTCCGTCCCAGTCCCACCATATTCCTTGCGCCAGCGGTAGAAGGTTTGCTCACTGACATTGATCAATTTACAATCTCTGCGACTGTCTTTCCCTGGCTCAAAAGTACTTCCACTTCCCTCAGTTTACTGATGATCTGTTCGGTGGTAAAGTTCTTTCTTGGCATGGCTTCCTGACTCCTTGTTCCGATCCTAATATAAAAGTTGGATCAGTTTTTGGGGGTCAGGTCACCCTGATCACATGCATTATTTCTTGCGTTTCACACTTGATTTTCCGGTCTTGGCTTCCAGCCGCGTCAGCCGTTTGCTGATCTCCTCCTGCCAGCGCGCGCGCATTAGGGGGACAGGCTGAGCGCCTGCGCCAATGCCGTCGGCGAACTTCGCCCATTGATTTGGAGTGGCGCACGATCAATTTTGTTCTTCGTATCTCAATAGCGTCAGCTGATCGACTGCTGTGATTACGGTCAGAAGGCCGCCTTCACGAGAGAGATAAACTGGTCCAGCCCGCACAGGGACAGCCTCGGAAACCCAGGTCTGGCCGCCATTGGAGGTATGGAAGGCCATCACTGGCTCTGCCTTGCCGGAATCCCCGGAAGAGACCACGATCAGGCCGTGTTCCGCATCCGAAAAACGCATCGCAGCCAGCTGATAAGCCGAAGAAGACATTTCGACCGCGTCCAGCTGAAGGCGGCCTGCTTCGCGCCAGAGCAAGCCATTATCCTGTGTAAAAAACAACACGCCACTCTGATCGAGCAGGTAGCCCTCACCCGGCAGGTAAGTGTCAATCGTGGCGATCTCATTGGCCGTCTCGGGCAGGGGCGGCATGGCCCAGGAAACTCCGCCATCTACCGTAGTGCCAAACAGGTTCGAGTTCGCCAGCCAGCCGATATTTTCATCGAGGAAACTCATCGAGTGGCAGGGGTTGGTGATCGTGCGCGGGTTACCAAACGCAGCCTGAACCTGCCAGGTTTGGCCGCCATCCACCGACTTGCGAACATGGGTCGCGCCTCCGCATGTCCAAATCACTTCGGGGCTCACCAGTTCGATGCCATAACGGCAGTCTGCTGCGCTATCAGTTTCCAGCCACGTTTCAGTGCCGTCGCTGGAATAAGCCATTTGCCCTAACACGCCGCCCGTGACGACATGGCGCTCATCCAGAAAGCCGGCAGTCATAATGGATTGATCTTCATTGTAAACACCAACCACCTGCCAGGACCCTGGCCGTTGCGTAGGGGTTGGCGTAATCGCTTCGGTGAGTGTGCTCGGCCTAGCGGTTACGGGTGGCAGGGGATCCGGGCTGATAGAACAACTACAGAGTAGAAAAAGACTGAGCAAAAACCAAAAAGTTTGTATGGTTCTCTTGTCTTGCTTTATCTTTGTATCCATACTGGACTCTGGCAATGGATTGATTTGAACGGGCATGGGTCTTACCGACAAGTTGCGGTTGGCGACCAAAACTGACGACTTGGATTGTCACCCACTCGGAGTCTCCATGCAACTGGCTCAGACCGTTTTGGTGGGGTTTCTCACCCGCCCAAAGGTCCCTGCGTAGTCCCGAGCGATCTTCCCTGTGTGTGCATTGTTAGCTGCTCCATTATCATTGTTGGAGTGTTTCCATATTTTCCGCTGAAAGAAATAAATGCAATAAGCCTGATACTATTACCAGGAGTACCATGAATCACAATTCTATGAAAACTATACAGGAATTCCTTACGAAACACAAGCGGAGCCGTTAGGCTCCGCTCTTTTTCTTTGCCTTCTCTCAACACCGTCAGGCGTTCGGGTCAGGCTTCCGGTTTGATGCCGAAGTAGGCATAGCCTGAAGCGATCGCAAGGCCGAACCAGGTCGAGCCGATGTCGTTCAGGGTCTGATTCACCTTGGGATATAGCATCACGCCGATGACCAGCGCGAAAAGGCCGACGACCAGCCAGATGACAAGGTACGCCACAGCCAGCCGGGTGACCCACACGTTGGGTTCCCCATCCGCATTGGCGGCGACGCGCATGACGCCCGGGTTTTCCCCGGGCTTGGTAATGGCCAGTTTCGCGATCACCAGCGCCGAGACCAGGCCGCCGATCGTGGTTGCGACATAGACGAGGCCGCTTGAGAAATCAATCGCCTTGTCCGGCCTGACTAGCCCCGCCCTAAAGACCAGCACGCTCATGTAGGTCAGCGCGAAGGCGTAGAGGATGAGCAGGGTGCCCGCGATCGCTCCGCCAAAGATCACTGCGAATTTGTTTTGCATAGTGCCTCCATTCATCTTACAAACCTTGCTTTACCGGATAAAAGAAAAACGTCCATGGGACGTTAATCATTAATTATACTATACAGAGTTTCTTGCTAAAACACAAGCAAAGCCGTCAGGTAGGGTGTTCTCAAAGTCGCAGGAAAAGGTCGAGGGCTTCGTCGGGATGAGCACTGAAGTAGCGTCTGGCAGTGGGGATGGTGCGGTATTTTTTCTTTGCGAGCAAGATTCCCAGGATCAGATTATTGAGACAAGCCATG
>JBGOXG010000269.1:0-2743 GCA_041479025.1 Anaerolineae bacterium | reverse complement strand
TAATGCCGCCTCGGAAGTGCTGATTTCGGGTTGAAATAGGGTATAACGGCGAGCCCAGCGCGCAGCTTTTTCCTAAGCCAGCAGACGCACGTCGAAGGGTACAACTTTCTTCTCGTCACGCACCAGTGACATAGCCTTGTTGGGGCACTGTCCCACGCATACCCCACACCCCATACAGGCCTCCCATTTCACGACAGCCGTGCCATCCACCTGAATGGCTCCGAATGGGCAGGCATCCTTACAAGTATCGCAGGCTACGCAAAGTGTCTCGTCCACCTGGGCCACATAACCCGACGAAGCCATCATTGGTGCCCCATATTTCACCATTGCCTCAATCCCCCCACAGCAGCACTTGCAGCAATTGCAGATTGCATAGAAGCGGCTCAGCATAGCATCCTTAAACCAGGCTGAGTGCAGGTGCCCACGCTCATGTTCGGCCCGAAGCAGATCGAGGGCCTCTGCTTTGGTGAGTCGACGGCTACTCTGGGGGTGGTGCTCTAAGATGAAATCCACAAAGGGTTGGCCGATGATCATGCACACCTGGATTGGCTGGCAGGGGTTATCCCGATTCTGACGGCAACCGCATTGAAAAACGGCCACGTCAGGTGCTCCTTTGAGCACCAAATCCCGAGCTGTGGAATAAGGAATGATCTGCTCAAGGTCTCGCAGGGGGATCTCTTTGTCAATGGTGATGATGGCCTCGGCTTCCTCCAGCGTAAGCACCTTGCCATGATAGTGATTACTCAACCACTTTTTTCCTCGGGGCCCGAGCCGAGGGAGAACATGGTAGAGGAGCAGGTTAATATATTCCTTGATCCAGCGGGCGTATCCATACGCATGCAGTGCGCTACCGTTTAGAATGCCCCGTAAACCAGCTTGGCGCAAGAAAAGCCAGGTTGAGCGACGAAGGGGATGCCAGCGTTCACCAAACAACCATAAACCCACTCCCCCCGCAATAATTATTGCAATAACAATGAGTATAATGGCCGATAACATTTTAAGTCCCTCCGCTTTCCGCCCCCCCTCACAAAGAGTTTGGCTTTATCGGGTGAATCGTATTTTCGTGTTAGGAATACAACTTACTAATATTAGGAACACATTTTTTGTCAATAGTAAAAATAAGATTGTGAAAATTATCTTTTTAAAGATTATCACTTGAAATCTGGTATAGCGATATAGATCCTCGACTTGACGACTTCAGGAAGAAGCTCTCACAAACCAACTGATTCGTAATTGTTTTTAACCAATTTTTATAACCCCTTGATATTTGGTCTGGTTTCCCGTAAGTTGATGTAAATATTAGGTTAAGGGCTTTTCCATTTCTTCCAGTCTATTTCATCTATTTCAGTCTTTTTGAGTTTATTCAGTCACAATTTAGTCACATTTCAGGGTTTGCTTCGGGTTATCAGCCCGAAGGTCACCCCTTATCCTCCCAGTGGGCTAATTGAACCTTAAACATAGGACTTCTTTCATGAAGACTACTTCCTGAAGTCCACAACCGGACATTTTGGTAATGCATGCTTGATTTGAATCGGTAATCATCGATGGTCTTTTTATTCTTGACATACAAGTCCCTTTTTTTGTATATTTAGCTTATCCCAAAGCGAGTTTTTATCAGTTTATCAGTCCACAAGGAGTATTGTGGGGCCTGCTGTTGGGCCTAAGAGGAATTATTGGTCTATCCTCCTAAACGATTCTGGCATTCCACAAAACAAAATTAAACAAATGGAGCAACCGCTGAAGAGCGAGTGCTGCCCATCAAACGGCGTCGGACAAGCCAACGCAGAAAAGGAGAGGCAAAACATATGGCCAAAAAACTATTTGTGGGGGGGCTGAGCTGGGACACGACGGATGAAGGTCTACGCCAGGCGTTCGCGCCTTACGGAGAAATCACCGAAGCCAAGGTCATCACAGACCGCGATACGGGGCGCTCTCGAGGTTTTGGATTCGTAACCTTCGCTCAGAATGAGGATGCTAAATCAGCGATTTCCAAGATGGATGGAACGAGCCTTGACGGCAAGACCATTAAGGTGAACGAGGCGCAGGAAAAGAGTCCTCGCGGAGGTGGCCGATCCGGCGGTGGTTTTGGGGGCGGTCGTGGCGGCGGCCGCAATCGCTGGTAGCCTGTCTCTGAGCAGGAAAAATATTTTAGAGAGTACCGTAAAAACTGTAAAAACCGGGTCAGGCTCATTCAGAAGATCTATAAGGTGGATCCCCTGACCTGCCCGATATGCCAGGGGAGGATGAAGATACTCAAAATATCATCAATCAGCAAGGGTTTTGCCACCGCCTTGCCAGAACTAATCCATACCCCAAAGGCTACATGGCTCCATTCCCACACAAAACAAGGATAAACAGCTGGTCGCCACTATGGTTTCTATGGGAAGCTCAGATACCTGATTTCAAGCGGTAATCTGCAATCTATTTTATTGAAGAGATATGAGTATTCGTAGGTGAAAGCGATAAAGTTGCAGTAACAAACTCCACTGTATAAGAAACCTCCCTCCTTTATTCTCGTTACCAAGCTTTTAATCATCATAGGACCAGTTCAGAATCAATGTGAAAAGGCGATTCTTGGACGATCTCTTTCCCGAACGTTGACTTCCCTCAGCGCAAGAAGAAGAGATCCAAGACATAGATGGCGATGACACAAAGGAAGCCTTCTTACTCCTCATTCTGTTGGCGATTGTGATGAAGAGATCAAGGCTAAAGCCAGCCCCAAAAGAATAAGGCGCGCAGCTAT
>JBGOXG010000228.1:0-3403 GCA_041479025.1 Anaerolineae bacterium | reverse complement strand
GTTGAAGCGCAATCTTCTAGATAACCTATCCCCCTACACTGTAAAAACAGTATTGACCACCATCAAGCATTTTTTCAAATGGTCGAAGGCGCATGGGCTGATCGAAATGGATCCGGCGCTCGACTTGAGGATCCCGGTGCCTCCTCCCCCGGAACCCAAAGCCATCACCGCGGATACGTTCGACGCGCTGATGGAGACCGCCAGGCGTCACGGCGATCCGTGGGAGACGACCCGCAATGTCGCTATCCTGTTATGGCTGAGGGATACCGGCGGGCGCAGTTGCGGGCTGTGTTCCGCACTGATGACCTGCCTGGATCTGGAGCGCGGGCGCTGCACGGTGGTTGAGAAAGATCGTCACAGAATCTTGTATTTGAATCAGCCCACCATCACAGCGATCAACGATTGGCTCTCAAAACGAGCTGACCTGCATCCGGTGACGGACCACCTTTTTATTTCGCATCAAACCCGCGCCGGGCTGTCCCGGCCTGGACTGACAAACATCATGCGGACTCTGGCCAAGGCGGGCGGTATCTCCGCCAGGCACAACCCGCATTCGTTCCGTCACGCATTTGCCAGGGATTGCCTGTTGAATGGGGCGGATCTCTCGCAAGTGTCACAATTGCTCGGACACAGCACGATCACCGTCACCGCCGCTTATTATGCGAGGTGGGCGGATGGGGAGTTGAAACAGGTCCACAGCCGGGCGTCGCCAGTTGCAAAACTGGAATGACGCATATCTGCAAAACCCTCATCACGGGTTCGAATCCCGTCGACGCCTCTAGTATCATCAAACATGACCTATCCTTAAGTTCGGGATAGGTCATGTTTTTTACTTCAGCGATTCCTCCAGACCACCCGTAATTGACATCGATTTGTTGACACAGAAAAGTTGCGATGGGCAATTATGTACTTGTTATTTCTTAGGGACAATTAATAGTATGCCATGATGGCATCGCGCCGGCGATAATCGTTGATGAAGTGTAGCGGGAGTTCAAACACACACGAGAAATCCAAATACCAGGCGGTTTAACTGACTGCGCGCTGCTCGAGGCAATGCAAATGTGGACAGCGCTGAAAACAATGTGTTGCATATTTTTTAATCCGATAGTTGGAGATTCATCCCGGATAAGTGAATTTTAGCAGGTAAGAGTAATCCTGGATCATTTCCCAGACTATGCATCCAGATAATAGGTGTGATACTGGTTCTCACAGGGATTTCCCCAGGCAATCTGCATGGCTCGGGCAGTTAAATCGATGATGATGGAGCAGATGGTCTTTTCACGATCTGCCGGATGCTCAACATTCTCATCATGGTTGCATATGGCATGCGGAAAGTTGATATGGTCGCGTTGAATGGCCTGCAGGCTTTTAATGGTGTGTTTTTCGGTTTCAGCTAATAAGCGAACTGCGCGATAATAACGGATGCGCTTTGCCACCAGCTCATCTGGTTCATCTTCTATGGCCGACATGCGAGGGTCAACGTAGTAATTGGTATGCGCGAGCCAGCCATCTTCTCCATAAAGGAGGGCAAAACGACGGGCAGAGACTTCGACCGAGTAAATCTCACCGCTCTCATGGACAATGAAATGATTGTACCCGGCGGCACGCTGCGGTATCAGTGCACGGCTAATAGCGTCGGCAGGAGACTTGGCAGCCAGGACACCCCGTGCAACGATGAGACGCGGGATACCAATGCGGGTATCATTGGGGTAAACCGAATCGCAACCCTGGGCAATACCATGAGCATTGATCCCCACAGCGACTGGATAACCCCCATAAGTCATCCCAAGGAAAGGCGGTTCGTTCTTTGGTTCAGCATGGACGACGAAAACATCAAGCTCTTCTTCCGGCGTCCAGTCTTCGTTATGAGCAAGTAGAACATGACCGTCTGCCGTGCGGTCGCTGTTTACCGCCATGCTCGTACACTTGCCAAGGTGAAGGGCGTCAGAGGTCACAGCCTCCATCGAAACCAGCACACTCATGTCCTCAAAGGAGATGCCCGCCCCCTCCGCCATTCCCATCATCTCATCAACATATTGAGGATATCTCTCTTGGGCAAATGGGATGTATTTTCGGCTTTGAATTGTAGCGCCATGCCAGTCCAGCCCAATATAGTCATAAGTGGCATCGATCATGGCATGTGCATTTTCGACACAATGTTGGATTTGCCTGGAGCAAGCTTCACCTATCTGTCGTCCAATTTCACGATGCGTGCCTTTTACCTTAATGAATGGAACAGGATCAACATGCTTGATAGTAGGCATGCTTATTCACCTCTCCTACCGAGCTTTTTACATAACTCACCCAGCGATGCCTGTTCTTCAGGGGTTAATACCGAAAGCTCTTCCAATATGGCTGCTGCATGAACTGGCATGATCAGCTTCACTAAATCTCGACCTGCATCTGTGAGGTGTATCATGACCTTGCGCCGGTCATTATTCTCGCGTTCACGTTTAACAAGGCCTCGTTTTTCGAGATTATCAATCACCAGTGTTATATTTCCTGTTGACTTCAATACTTTCGCGCTGACCTGTCCCTGTGAGAGTGAACCAATATGAAAGAGTGACTCGAGGACAGCAAACTGACTCTGACTGAGAGGATGAATCGTACCCCGATGCTGTAAACGCGTTTCCAACGTCCCTGTTGCCCGGGTCAATTTTATAAACGTGTCCAACGCCAGGACAGTACATTGATCCCCTTTGAAATGTGTAGGCATAAATATCCCTTATATCGAATAATTTTATGTCGAGATAATAGTCCCAGAAGGAATTGTTGTCAAGCCGGGTCTGGCGTAGGATTGTGCAACAAGTCTGATATGGAGGGACGAAGACATCAATGGGGAAGATAGAGGTTTGGATGGGTTGAACGAGTATTTCGGGGAAAATAACGGCGAAAGTGAGCATTTTAGCGCAACAAGTCGGAGATGGCCGCGCAATATGTCGAGCAAGGATTCGAGACCGGCTGGAAGATCAGGGCCGGGGATGAATTATTCGGTCAACGAACCGCGGATGGGCGAAGAGCAGGCGCGTGGAGTCGGACCTGTCGGGGATGCGCAGGCCGAAGGAATGGGGCTGAAGAGTTAGAGGCTCATGGGGGCGCAGGCAAAGTGGCGCGAGAGGCTTCCTGAACGAAGCGGGCAAGATTGAGCATGAGCGAGAGGGTATCGCCGATAAGTGTGGCTTTGGCAGAGTTGGTCAGGCCGAACCAGGGGGAGCGCTTCAAGCCGCGGCGAGCCTGGGAAGCATTGCGGCTCTCGGCATAACTTTGTCTGCCAATGCGCAGTTTCCAGGTGTCTGATCCGACCTGCATGTCGCGGGCCAGGCGGATGGAGCCATCCGGGAGGGACAGGCCAGTGGTGAGGGAAGTGCCGAGCGGGTGAGCGGGATCAGCGAAGGGACAGGCG
>JBGOXG010000042.1:0-14520 GCA_041479025.1 Anaerolineae bacterium | reverse complement strand
TGAAATTGAACTTAAATCTTTTATTTTCAAATAAAGCTGCAGCCCAACAAGGCGCTGCAGCGGAACCGCCCTTTGTCACGAGTGTTGCACCACCCAATGCTACGGCTTTGAAAGATTGGTTCGACTACCCCAGGAAGAAATCAAATGCTATTATTCAGTGTGCCTGAAGCCAGAATGGTGCAACACTCGCGCCAATGCGCCTACGGCGCACCGGTTGGTCCGCTGAGCTTGGTCGTTAGCAAGAATTTGACGGTAAAAAATGTACTCGTTTAGGAGATAAACCTAGTATCGCTAGGTTCGAGGTTCGAGTCCTCGGCCAGGAGCTATTGACTAAATAATTTGCCTTTAGCTTTCCAACTAGGGCAAATTTTCTTTTTAATTACCGCTTTGCTCACCAGCCTTGACATTGAACCTCGGCGAAGGTTCTAAGATCGGCTTCCTTTGACGGCTTAGGTTTGTAAATGTTGATAGATAGAAATTGTTTGATTCTTCCAAATGGGTGTAATATTTATAAACAAGTTGATATCCTATTATTAGTGAGATAATAATTCACTGCCTAATGCCTATCTTAATATCGGTGATTAGACCGCAACTGCCCATAAGCTGGTGAGCCACTAAACGGCGGCGGAGCACCTAGTTGGCGGATTGCTTTACCTGGCCACTAAAGGAATTGATGTTATGACAACACTAGATACAGTGATTGTAGGTGCTGGTCAAGCCGGCCTAGGGGTCAGTTATTTCCTTCAACAGAACGGCCGCAAACATATTGTCTTTGAGCGAGGACGGATTGGTGAGTCGTGGTTATCTCAGCGCTGGGATTCATTCAAACTTAATACGCCTAATTTTATGAATGTCTTACCCGGCCTTCACTACGATGGCTCAGAGCCCGATGGCTTTTGGCGACCCGATGAGTTGGTCTACTATTTCCAAAGATACGTTGAACACTTCCCATTGCCGGTTCGAACCGGAGTAACTGTTGTTTCGGTCGAGCAGTCCGAAGACGAAGAGCATTTCATCGTCAAAACAAAAACCAATGAGTACAGAGAAGAGTCTGTGACGAGTCGTTCCGTAGTTATCGCTTCCGGCACCCTGCAAACGCCAAAATTTCCCGCAACTCGTTCCCGGCTGCCTCATGACATTGCTCAACTGCATACAGCCGACTACCGCAGCGCGGCGGCATTACCACCGGGTGCAATTGTCATTGTTGGCAGTGGGCAATCAGGTTGCCAGATTACCGAAGATTTGCTGTCCGCCGGCCGGACTGTGTATCTATGTACAAGCAAAGTTGGACGGGCTCCCCGCCGCTATCGAGGACGGGATATATTAGAGTGGTGGATTGACATGAAGTTTCTCGACGTCACATTTGCTAGTTTGAAGGACAAGGCTATTAGCCGCGCACCTCAGCCGCAGGTCTCTGGTCTTGGACGCTATGGGCACACCGTCAGCCTGCAATACTTGGCGCGCCAGGGTGCTGTTATTCTGGGGCGCTTACTGGACGTAGAAGGAAGTCACTTCATCCTGAGTGATGAGGCGGCCGCGCATGTACGTTTTGCCGATAATTTCTCGCAACGGTTAAAGGATGATATTGATGCCTATCTGTTGCGGGCAGGGATTGCTCCTCCACCACTCGAGGATGATCCGGCAGATATGCCCGATCTTCAGGCCGAGTGCGTTTCGCCGTTGCGGCGGCTGAATCTTCGTGAGGCAAAGGTCAGTACTATTATTTGGGCCACAGGGTTTACGGCAGATTTCAGCTGGATACACCTACCAGTCCTCGGCGCTGAGGGCAGGCCGATTTGTCAACGAGGAATTTCGCCGGTGCGTGGTTTGTACTTCATCGGATTTCCTTGGCTCAATAGTCGCAAATCGGGTATCATTTATGGGATTGGTGAGGACGCCCATTACATCGCTGATGCAATTTCAGAACAATTGGCTTAGGTACACACCATAAAGCACCCACCGATGAATTGCATACCAAAAGCCAGGTACCCAAAACGTCAAAACCCGTCCAACACTGGCGCCACCTGACCGCCTTCGGCGTGGGTATGCTAACGCACTTTCCAAAGTTTCGTGCAATTATGAATTTGTCGCCTAGCCAGAATCGGCGACGGGTGAGCCCTTCCGTTAGTGATAAAGTGACGATAAAAAATATACTCGTATAGGATATGAAACTAGTATCGCTAGGTTCGAGGTTCGAGTCCTCAGCCAGGAGCCTGACTGAAACGCCCGAAAAGGGCGTTTGTTTTTTTCCACCTCACCCTGAAAATAAAAACGAGCAACTCTGGGGTTGCTCGTTTGATTAAGAGATTTATCCCTGCTATTCCGAAGAATCTGAACTGTTCTTTGCAGGGGTACTTTCTTTGGTCTCCTTGGCCTCTTTGGTTTCTTCAGCTTTACTGGCCGGGGAATGCTTTTGCCCAGAAGGTGATTTGTGATCCGTCGCATAAAAGCCGGAGCCTTTGAAGACCACCCGCACCGGTGAAATCACTTTTTTAAGCGACTTCTTGTTGCATTCGGGGCAGCGGGTTAACGGCTTATCGGCATATTTTCGATGGCGATCGATTTGGATACCGCAATTTTCACAACGATAGGTATAAACTGGCATTTTTTCCTCAATATCCTCAAATAGCTCGATGGATTATAGTACAGTTGAAAATGGATGACAAGACTCCACTTTCATCATGTAGATGCAAAGGGAGAAACTAAAGTTGCAGGCAATTACCGTTGACCCCTTGCAAAACTAAAAAAACGGGTTATAATTAGAACATAAGTTCTAACAATCATGTAGACGTCACTAGGTTTATGGCTTATGTCACTCACTGCTGAATTCATGCAATCCGTTCAAATACTTCGACAGGTCGCGGAAAATGACCAGGGCAGCAATTTCACCTCAGGTTATCCTGGTTTCCCGACTCTAGATAATGTGCTGGCGAAGATCACGCCGCTGCCCGATCATGGATTATTCCTAGGCGTGGCCAGCGATGGGCTGCCGCTTCTGCTCAATATGAAGGACCCTGGTCCGGGACCAATCCTGATCCTGGGTGACGGGCAGACCGGCAAAACGGATTTCCTGCAGGGGGTTGCGCGTGCAGCGTCGTTGGCTCATCATCCCCGCTTCCTTCGCTTTGCCGTGGTCACTCCCTTTCTCGACGAGTGGGCAGGCTGGGATGGGTTGCCCCATTGCCTTGGCCTCTGGAGACCGGATGTCCCAGGGTTAAAGGATTTATTCTTTGACCTTTCTGCGCGGGCTCAAGACCGGAACAAATCTGAGGTCCTGCTGTTATTGGTGGACGATCTCAACAGCCTTGTGAGCCGGGAACTGACTCTCCTGGAGAATCTGCACGGGTTGCTGGCAAACGGCGCTGCAGGCCAGGTGTGGACAATTGCGACGCTGAACGCGGATCAGGCTCTCCGCCTACCCAACTGGGTCGGGGCATTCCGTACGCGGATATTTGGTCTGATAAGAAATCCAGAAGTTGCCGGCAAGTTCACCTCGATGCCGGGCGCCAACCTTGGGACGCTGCTCAGCGGAGCCCAGTTCTGCATTCGTGAGCGGACACACTGGCTGCGTTTCTGGATGCCATTATTGAAATAGGAGATGCATGATGAATATCGGAATGATGTGGTTTGATAATGACCCCAAAACAGCGTTGGTTGAAAAAGTTACCCGCGCTGCAGAATACTACCGTTCGAAATACGGCCGCGCGCCGGACATATGCCTGGTCAACCCCGGGATGCTGAAAGAACCCATGATTCAAGCCGGACGAATCCAGGTGCGCCCGATGCAGACCGTCCTGCCGGGTCATTTGTGGATCGGGGTCGACGAAAAAATTCCATTGGGGACGGATTGAGCTGAGAGACTCTTGATCGGTCAGCGGTAAAATGGGGGTCTTGCCCGTTGCCCACCGGGAAATCTCAAGGTAAAAGAAAAAGACACCGGAGCGGTTTGCTCTCCGATGTCTTTTTCTTGGCGTCATGTCCTAAGAGAAATCAGGGGGGATTCTCATCACCCAGCGCCGTCACCATGGCGATCGCCAGCGTCAGATTATGGCTCAGGCTCAGGGACCACCTGGTTAATCCCAATTCGCTGGCTTTCTGAGTTGCCATGCCGTGTAGGTGAAGCACCGGCGCGCCCTGGTCATCCTGTAGAATCTCGATGTCCTGAAATGACACTTCGCCGATCCCGCTGCCCAGCGCTTTCGAGACGGCTTCCTTTGCGGCGAACCGAACTGCCAGCGAGTCTGCCCGTTTTCCACACAGCTCCCGCTCAGCGGGGGTGAACACACGCTCCAAATAATGCTTCCCGTGCCGGGCCAGCACGGATTGCACGCGCTCAATTTCAATCAAGTCAACACCGGTTGCCAGTTTCATAATCATTTATTCATGAGCCAGCCGTGGCTATGGCAAGCCTGTCCGGGTTGAGATATTTGCGTGCCGCCTCGGCCACCTGTTCAGGTGTAACGCTTCGCACCAGGTCTGCATAACGGCGGTAATAATCCAACCCCAAATCGTAACGCTCGATATTGATCAGCGCGTTGGCGACGCCCATGTTTGATTCGAGCGATAAGGGCAGGCGGCCGGTGAAATTTGCCTGGCTGTCTGCCAGTTCCTCGGCTGAGACACCCTCCGCCACGAAGCGCTGGATTTCCTCCCGGATGAGGTCGATTGCCTTGTCGACGTTTGCACTGTTCACGCCTGCGCTCACCTCCCACGAACCGGGACCAATGCCCGCGCTCAGGCTTGAATAGGCGTAATAAGCCAGCCCCGACTGTTCCCGCACGACATCCCCGATGCGTCCCATCATGCCAAATTGACCGAGCACCGAGTTTCCCAGTGAAGCGGCCATATACTCCGGCGCCTTTCGGAGCGGTCCCGCGGTGCCCAGGTAAATATCGGTCTGCATTTTCCCCGGGATGGGGACATGCCGGCGGGTGGTTTCGCTTAAAGGATTGAGAGCAGGCAGAGGGGGTTGTTCCGGCTGGGAGGGGTTTTTCCACGATCCCAGGACACCCGCCACCTGATCCACAGCCGATCGGGGCTCGATGGCTCCGACAATTGAGATTGCCATGTCCCGCGGGCCGTAATACTTTTGATGGAAATTAATCATGTCGTCGAGGGTGATGGCGCGTATGGTTTCAGGATAACCGTCATCAGGGCGGGAATAGGGATGGCCGGCGAACACGATTTTGTCAAAGGCCATCGACGCCATGTCGCTGGTGTCCTGTGCGCGGACAGCCAGCGAGGTGAGCAATTGAGCCCGTAACTTCTCTATCTGCTCTTCTGGAAAAACCGGATGCCGCAGCGAATCTGCAAGCAGGTCGAGCAGGAGCGGCAGATCCTCCGCCAGCGAGCGGCCGTTGAAGCTGGTGGTATGCGTCCCGCTGTTGAAGCCAAGATTCGCCCCGACCGATTCGATGGCGTCATAAATTTTCTGGAAGGACCGCCTGCGCGTGCCGCGCATCAATGCCGTGGCGGTAAAGTCGGCGAGACCGAGTTTTTTATCCGTCTCGAAAATACTGCCGGCATTAATGTACCCGCTGATGACGACCGACGGGCTGGCGAAATTCGAACGGACCAGGACAGCGATCCCGTCTGGCAGGACAGTCCGGGTGATATCGTCCGGACCGGGCAGTGAATTGACTGTGCGAGAGGACGATCTTGCAGGGCGACGGCTGGTTTGCGATTTCTTATTCATCATCGCCCTCCGCACCGCTCGGGATGTACGTGCCGACCACCCGGTTTTGTGTGAGCAGATATTTCTGTGCCACGCGTTGAACATCCTGCGGGCTGACAGCGGAAAGTTTGTCCAGGTAAGTCAGGAACCAGTCGTAAGTGGCGAACATTTCAGCGTAGCCAAGCCAGAATGCCTGGTTGGTGATATTCTCCGAGCCGTAAGCGAAAATGGCGCGCGCCTGTTTGATGGCGCGTGCGACTTCCTTAGCGGAGACCGGTTTGTCCTGCACCCGCTTGATCTCATCATCCAGAGCGGCAAGTGCTTCCTCCGCTTTGCGCTGAGGATGGATGGTGAGGGTGACAGAATCAAGAAATGGGTCGATTGTCGCCGCTGAACCACCGTGGATGCTGACGGCAAGTTCCTTCTCAACCAGGGCACGATAGAGCCGCGAGGTTTTATTCGAGATGCCGCCCCCGAACATATTCAGGTTGGCGGGACCCGCTAGCAGGCTGTCCAGCACGGACATGGCAAAGAAATCAGGGTCGGAGGCGGCAGGCGCGCGGTAGGCTGCCTGAAGGTAGGTTGTCTCGCCCGGACCCTCGACCGTCACCCGCACCTCGCCAGGACTCGGCGGTTCGGGGCGAACCAGACGCGGGGGAGTCGGACCGTCAGGTGTCCCGTCAAAGAGTTCCCGGATCCGGGCGAGCATTGATTTGACCTTGAAATCGCCAGCGACCGCCATTACCGCGTTGTTGGGGATGTAATAGGTGCGGTAATGCTCATAGAGGTCATCGCGGGTCATCGTCTGCAGGTCGGACTTGTCACCGATGACTTCGTGGTGGTACGGGTGTACGCGGAATGCAGCCGCCTGGACCGCCTCACCCAGCTGGAAAAGCGGTTCATTTTCATCGCCTTCGCGCTCCGAGATCACGACCATCCTTTCGGATTCGAGTTCCTTGGGATCGTAAATGCAATGGACCATGCGGTCAGCTTCCAGGCGTAAAGCCAGATCGATCTTATCCACCGGCATGGTTTCAAAATAAGTAGTCCAGTCGAGGAAGGTAAAGGCGTTCCACACACCCCCTTCGCGCGAGATGGCTTTATCGAGCAGGCTGGATGGAAACTGCGGGGTGCCTTTGAATTGCATATGCTCGCACCAGTGCGAAATGCCCGTTTTTCCGGTGGGCTCATCTTTCGAGCCGATGCGGTACCAGACCCAGCTGCTGATCAGCGGGGCGGTATGGATTTCTTTGAGCAGGACTTTCAATCCGTTATCGAGGGTGACGCGGGTCAATGAGGGCAAGAATTCTCCAGTTTGTCGTCCCCCCTTCCTGTTTCCGGAAGGGGGGAATTTTTCGGATGGTGTTATTTCGGTTCCTTGAATAACAGGGTACAGACGGGACCGAGCGCACCCAGAGCCGGGACATCCTTACAGGAAGCCCACTCTGGCTTCAGCAGCCAGAAGAAAGGCGCGACGACTTGCTGCAGGCCGGTGAAAGGCTCGTGCAGTTCTGTCTGGTTGAGCGGGATGTCCACCGGGACATTCAGCATAATGGGGAGGGTCTGTTGAACTGGCACGACCATCTCGAGGTGGACGGGGAGATTCGTGCCGGCAGGCAGGACAATATCTGCGGGGGCATTGTTTATGGCGAGACCGCCGGTGACCAGCGTGACTCTTGCGCCATTGATGTTGGTCGGTTCCCGGAGTGTGACCACGGTATCCTGGCTGATGAGCAGGTTGAAATTTATCGGGATCTGGTCGGAGACCGTGATATTGGTCTTAATACTGGCTTCGTCCATCTTGACGAAATTGGCGTACAGCCCGCCAATCAGATCGAGGCCGACCATTTTCTTGATGACAAATAATTGGTTCCCGAGGATGACCAGCACAACCAGCAGAATACAATTCAGCAGGATTGAAAGAATACTGCCTACCGTCCAAAGTGTGCGCATGCGGCGCTCGCGTTTCTCCTCCTGGTCTTCAGCCGTTGGGGGAGGCGGAGAGTGGACGGATTCTTCCTCGACAAAATTAGTTTCTTCAGCCATGGCTGCCTCCCCCGCGATGGCTACCGCGGGCAGTTTCGTTGCTTCTCCGGTGTCTGAGGCGGCAGCGGGTCTGATTGCAGGAATTTCTTTGTTATGAACCTCATCACTATCAAGCGGTAGAGGCTCGGAGGACAGGCTCCAACCTGCATGGAAGTGAGGGACAGAAGAGTCTTCCTTATCTCGGCGGGAATTGTTCGTTTTCATACGATTAATTCCTCCTATATGGATAAATATAGCACAGACTTTAAGATTTGTTGCAAGGCTCCGGGGCTGCCAAAAGTCCCATCAAAAACCTGGTTGGGAATCGAGTATTTACTTGTGTGCGTCTGCGATGAGGCTATAATATGATATAGACGCTACCAGAAGGAGGATGGAATGACAGCGTATCCAACTCGCCATAAAATTGCAATCATATTTTCTATCTTAGCCATCCTATCGGCGGTACTGGCCTGCAGCATGCCCGGTGCTTCCGCACCCACGCCGACCAATCCAGTGTCGGCGGCAGGGACATTCGCGGCGCAGACTGCCATTTTCCAGCTGACACAATCGGCGGTGGCACCGACCCGGCCTCCGCTCGCCACATCGACCCCCCTGCCCAGCAATACGCCCATACCGCCGACTCTGACGCCTTCCCTGACTCCCGTTCCATGCAACCGTGCTGTTTTTGTAAGTGATGTTAATTACCCGGATAACACCATGGTGCCTGCAGGGACTTCCTTTTCGAAAACCTGGCGCCTTCAAAATGCCGGCTCCTGCACATGGACTTCTGGATATTCTGTGGTTTTCGTCCAGGGTGATCGGATGGGTGCGCCTGACTCCGCCCCTGTGACGAGTGGCACTGTGCCCTCCGGCGCGCAGGTGGATGTCTCCGTACCCTTGGTGGCGCCAGCCGTCCCGGGTACATACCATGGCGATTATATGATACGCGCGCCGGAGGGTGCGCGGTTCGGTATTGGTCCCGCAGGCACCAGTGTCTTCTGGGTGCAGATCATCGTCCCGCCGCCCACGTCCACGCCGACGCCAACTTCGACGCCAACTTCAACGCCAACATCGACGCCTACGTTGCTTATTGTTCCATCCCCGTAACTTGTTAAGCATTATTAACCAAAATTGAAATTAACACAAAACCCTGTAAGCTGATTGAGGAGGATTCTTTGTCCAACGAAAGTTACTATGTCGCCGTGGTGGGTGCAGGACCGGCAGGCATGTTTGCCGCGCGCGAGCTCGCCCGCAACGGCGTGAGAGTCGTCATTTTCAACCGTGATATCAAGCCTGGCGGGCTCGCTGAATATGGGATCTACCCCGACAAATTTGCCATGAAAGAGGGACTGCGTACGCAGTTCCGCCAGGCGTTGGAAACTCCCGGATTGACCTATTATGGCAACATCACCATAGGTGCCAAAGGTGACCTGCATCTTGACGACCTGCGTGCGCTCGGCTTTCAGGCGGTCCTGGTCACTGCCGGGGCGCAAGGAACCAAGTGGCTCAGTTTACCGGGCGAGCACCTGACGGGTGTGTATCACGCGAAGGGCTTGGTCTATCACTATAACCAGCTACCGCCTTACAGCCAGGATGAATTCCATTTTGGCACGCGTGCGGCGGTGGTGGGGGCGGGAAACGTCATGCTGGACATCGCGCGCTATTTGATCCAGAAGATCAAAGTTGATGAAGTCATTGCTGTTGTGCGGCGCGGCCCTGCCGAAGTCAAGTTCGATAAAAAGGAGATGGAATACGTTATCGCCAACCTCGACTTGCGCACGCTCGACGAAGAATTTGCCCGGGTTGCTCCAGTCATGCAAGCCACCGGGCAGGATGTTGAAGCCGCAAAAGCCGTCATCCTTGAAGCGCTGCCCAAGGCGCAGCCCACCTCCAGCCGGACACGCTTCCGCTTTGAATTCCTGGCATCTCCCATTCAAATCCTGAGCGACGAGAAAGACTGTGTGACCGGTCTGGAGGTGGAGGATAATACTTTGAATGTCAAGAATGGCGAGGTCAAAGCCCGCGGCACGGGCAAGAAGCGCATTATTAAAGTGGATTCAGTGGTTTTTGCCATAGGCGACAAAGTGGATGAGTCATTTGGTTTGCCGACAGCGGGAACGGAGTTTGTCAAAAATCTGAAGCCGCTCTTCCCAATAGAAGGCATCTCGTACGAGGCATTCGACCCGGAAACTGGCAGCCCTATTGAGAGTGTGTTCTTTGCGGGATGGTCACGCCAGGCAAGCACGGGTCTGGTCGGTTACGCCCGCAAGGACGGGACCAACGGCGCAAAAGCCGTTCTTCAATATCTCCAGACCCTGAAGCCAATTGTGCCGGACAATGCGGCTCTCTCTGCGCGACTCAAGAAACTGGGCAAACCGGTGGTCACACAGAATGATGTACGCAAGCTGGCCGAACTCGAATCCGAAGAAGCGCATAAGCGCGGTGTGGAGTCCTTTAAATTCAATACCAATGAGGAAATGCTCGAGAAAATTATGTCGGCAGGCTAGGAGGCAATTCCCAATAAGCCAGACCTTCTGCTTGAACGAAAGGCGGTGCGAAGCACCGCCTTTCTCTTTTGTACGGACTCTGTTAAGCAACAGACAACCGGATTGGGTGTTCTATTAAACAAACGGGAACCAAAACAGCCTTTTCAGCGTATATCTAGTAAGTGTTGAGTTTTGGAAGGAGGTCGATATGTCTCTATATGCTCTCGTTGTTGCGGCAATCGTACTCGGGTTGTTCATTGTAATCAGTGTACTGCCTGTGTTCTTTACGGAGCAGGATTTCGAGTCACTGGTGCTGTTACCCGAGTAACAACCATTAGCAATCCGATCGAGTGGGGGCGCGATTTATCGTGCCTCCACTTATTTTTTAATCTCCTCTTCAATCTGTAACACCAGCTCCCGTGCCCTATCCGGTGCATTTCCCAGATGGGATGCATAATCCATCAGGGTTTGTATTTGACCTGTTGACAGGAATTTTAATATTTCACCATCTTTGGATAATGCATCCTCCAGTAGGTTCGGTTCTCCCATCTGAACGAATTCCCACGCCTGCATGGCGTGCTTGCGAATCTGTTCATGCATTTCCTGCCGATCGGCGCCCGCTTTGACTGCCGCCATCAGTACCCGCTCCGTTGCGGCGAATGGACCGTAAATGCTCAGGTTGCGCCTCAGGGCTTTTTCGTCCACGCGCAGACCGGCGAGCAATTCGTTGGCAGTTTTGAGCATCTCATCTATCGCAAGGAAAGCCTCGGGCAGGAGGATGCGGCGGTTGGCAGAGTCATCCAGCGTGCGTTCCAGCAGGGAGTGCGCAGCATTGTCCCACGCCACACGCGGCAGGCTGGCAAGATACCGTCCCAGAGAGTCAATCTTCTCTGCCCGGATCGGGTTTCGCTTGAACGGCATCGCAGACGAGCCGACCTGCTTGCTGCCGAAAGGTTCAGACAATTCACCAATTGAAGGGGATTGCAGAAACCGGAGGTCGAAGGCCAGTTTGTAGAGGGATTGACCCAGCCCGGCCAGCGATGCCAGTATGGTGTAATCCTGTTTCCGCGGGTAGGTCTGCGCCGCGACGAAGTAGAAAGGCAGGTCCAGTTTCCTGCTAAGTTTATTTTCAAACTCATTAAGGTTTTCCGCACCAATCAATTCGGCGTACGATGCTCCCGTGCCGACCGCTCCCTTGAAACCCTTTCCGCGAATGGAGGTGCGCTGGTTCTTGATAGCTCTGTAATCTTCAAGTAAGTCCTGCGCGTACTGCGCCAGCCTGTACCCCAGTGTGGATGGCTCGGCGGGTTGGAGGTGCGTATAAGCGATCAGAGGTGTATCGGCATATCGGGTGATCAACCCGTTGAGGGTCTTGAGCAGCGAGATCAGGTTCTCGAGAGTCAGCACCAAGGATTGGCGCAGGCGCAATGCGTCAGCGTTGTCCTCCACATCCATCGATGTCGCACCAAGGTGAATGATCCCACCGCCCAGCTTCGCTTGTTCGGCAAAGGTGCGGATTTCTGCCATCAGGTCGTGCTTGATCTCTTCTTCAATCGACAGCGCGCGAGGCAGATCTATCTCGTTCATATGCGCGCGCAGGTCAGCCACTTGTGCCGAAGTGACAAGACCATATTCCGCCTGTGTCTCGGCGAGAGCAACCCAGATCTGCCGCCAGAGCAGGCGTTTGTGTTGCTCGGACCACAACCGGCGCATGCGGTCAGTGCCATAACGCCAGGTGAAGGGGGATTGGTAATTTTCGAAGTCAGTCATATTCGGAAGGAGGTACGGGGAGGTTGTATAATCATTTTATCATTCTATCGTGAACACTGACCGGGCTGAAGTAAATGTTCAAACGCGATCTGTACTTCTCCAAACCCATGATGAACGCGGCCGGGATGCTGGGATATGCACCGAATTTTCGGGATTCCCTGCCCTGGGGGGATTTTGGCGTTTTTGTTACGAACCCGCTCAGTCTCCGCCCGCGCCTGCCCGCCGTTAAACCCGATCTGATTAACTACCAGGGAGGGCTCTTGCTGCATACCGGGCTGCCCAACCCAGGTTTCAAGGCCGCGCTGAAGAAGTATGCCACCCAATGGGCACGAACCGATCTCCCGGTGATGGTGCATCTGATGGCAGACCGCCCTGAAGAAACCGTAACCATGGTGCGCGCGCTGGAAAGTTTGGAGAATATTGCTGCGGTTGAGCTTGGATTTGCCCCGCAACTGGCGGACGACATCCTCGTGCTTGCGGTGGAGATGTGCCTGGGTGAGCTGCCGCTGGTAGTTAACCTGCCTGCCGAACAGGTACTCAGCCTCGGTCCGCGGGTGGTGAACGCCGGTGCGGCTGCGGTCAGTCTGGCAGCGCCACGTGGCGCATTGCCGGGCGACGACGGCAAGCTGGTGACAGGGCGGTTATATGGGCCTTCATTGTTTCCAAAATCACTCGAGACTGTCCATTCTGCGGCCAGGCTTGGACTGCCCATCATCGCGGCTGGCGGGCTTTATTCCACAGAGAATTCCAGTGCAATGCTTATGGCAGGTGCTCTGGCTTTCCAATTGGACACAGTGTTATGGAAAAGTTTGATTGACTAAAAATGATACTTATATTCAGGGAAATAAAAACCTCGCCATACGGCGAGGTTTCTTTTTGTGCGGTCTATGAGAGTTTAGAGGGGTTTGACGTTGGCAGCCTGCAAACCCTTGGGGCCTTTTTCGATGGTGAATTCCACCTGCTGGCCTTCTTCCAAGTTGCGGAAGCCTTCGCTTTGAATAGCGGAGAAGTGGACGAATACATCCGGACCGCCTTCGCGGGAGATGAAGCCGTAGCCCTTGCTACCGTTGAACCATTTGACCGTACCGACTACACGTTCAGACATTTTTTTGCCTCCTGAGCAAAAGAAAAAAAGGATATTATGGAGCAGTATGTCTTCTATCGGCCGGTCAACAAAAAACGGTTCAAAGGCAGTGCTTTGAGCCGTCGTCTTGTTTCTTCCAACGAAAACCTACTTGCATCCCTACTTCGACACTATACCAGAGAGAGGGGTAAAAGTCAAGTATTTTATCGATCAGTTTGGTCCGCATTAATACCCTTAAAAGGCAAAATTGGATTAACCCTTAAACCAGAAACGCTCGTCCCGGTTAAATCGGGTGGCAAATTCCTGTGCAATGTAAGGCACGCGCTGGACCAGGGTTTCCTGCGCAGCAGGGTTATCCAACCAGAACGAAAATGTAACCACGTAGCTGGCGATGAAAAATCCTTCTATCAGCCGGTCGTAATTTTTGGGGAGCGGAAGCAGCCGGTCGTAATTAATCAGGAAAATCGAGTGCAGGGCCGGGTTGACATTGGACAGGCATGTTCCGAGATCGTAAGTAAAATACCCGATGGCGCACAGCGAAAAATCAATCAGACGGATCTCTCCGAAGCGATTCAGGAAATTGCCCCGGTGAAGGTCGCCATGGATCAAGCCCTCCGTGTTCCGGGTTTTACGCATAGGCTGAATCATCTCTGCCAGCCCCTGGATGGATGTCTGCAATGTTTTGAAGTCCTGATAGTGGATGCGTCCGTCATCGACAGCAGGCTGTAATGATGCCAGGACGTTCAAAAAGTAAACCGCGTCGCGTCTGGGTCTTTGAAAACCGCGTGGCAGGCGCCATCGGCTGGCATGCAGATGAATTCTCCCCACCAGGTTACCGATCTGGGCGACACTGTCTTCTGTCTCCATTTCACGGGTATACAAATCGCCTTCCAGCCATTCCAGCACTGTGCAATTCACAGGTTTCTCGTTTGCATCATTAACCCGGGTCACCATTTCGCCAAGACGATTCCGAACCGACCGGGGTACGGGCATTTTATTGCGGCGAAGTGCATCCAGCCAGAGCATTTCTGAACGGATGACTCCCGGGTCTATCCCATGCGTGCCCATGCCGCGCGTCAGCGGTAAATGAAGGCGCAATAAATAGGGGTTGCCAGGAGTCGTTATCTTGAAGGTCACATTTTCGCTTTGTTGAAGGAAAGTAACTTCCTGGACAACGAGATTATATTGCTCCAGTGCATGAAAGGCGATATCCGTGAATTGTGAAACCGAAAGGTGCGCGATATTTTCCATTACTTAGATTGTAACATTCTCAGGCATTTTGCTCGCCAAACGAAATAAGCCAGAATCCCCTTCATGAGCAACCTTTGCTATTCCTTTGTAAACCTTCAAATTTCTGTATCGAGAGAGAAGAAGAATGTCGCACCTTTGCCCGGTTCCGCTTCAGCCCAGATAACCCCTCCGTGCCGGTGGATGATGCGCTGGATAGTTGCCAGCCCGATGCCGTGACCGGGGAATTCAGT
>JBGOXG010000142.1:0-6064 GCA_041479025.1 Anaerolineae bacterium | reverse complement strand
GGGGCGGGGTTCGAGGCCGTTATAGTGGTGTTGTCATCCAATTCAGCGGTCAAGCTTTATCTGACTTTTTTGCACTATAATTGTGAGCATGGATACAGTTCAAATGATTCCGGGAATGATTGATCAAATTGTACGCCGCTTTGCTCCAATGCGGATCATTTTATTTGGTTCCCAGGCGCGGGGGGAAGCAAATACCAGCAGTGATATCGATTTGCTGGTAGTTTTGCCGCATATCACCGACAAACGTAAAACTGCCATCGAAATCAGGAGAGCGATTGCTTCGTTTTCAGTTCCCAAGGATATCCTCGTTACGACACCGGAAGAAATTTCGCGGCGGGGGAACCTGGTCGGCACATTGTTGCGTACCGCTCTGATGGAGGGAAAAACGCTGTATGAGCGAGCCTGAAAATACCCTGGAAGCCAGGCGCTGGTTGAAATATGCGCCGAGGATTTACAGACAGCCGATCTCATCCTTGGACATCCTGCGATCGCTTACCGGCACGTCTGTTGGCTTTCTCAACAGGTGGTTGAGAAGGTGCTCAAAGCAGCCCTGATCTTTCTACAAGTCGAATTTCCCCGCACGCATGACCTGGACATCCTGCGCAATTTACTGCCGGGCGAATGGGAAGCAAAAACGGTTTCTCCAGATTTGGCGGATATGACGGAGTGGGCAGTGGAGTCGAGATATCCCGGTGATTGGCCAGATGCCACAGAATCAGACGCGCGGACTGCATATGACCTGGCAAAGAAGATGTCGGAGGCCATGGAAGTTGATCTCGAGAATCGAGGATTGAAAGCATAGATGTGCGGCAGTACAATATCACCCGGCTCATGGTGCCTTTTCAAGACCCTCGCTCGAGGGTCTTTTTCTTTTATTCTGACTCGCCCGCCACCGGCACCACATCCACATGGCCCGAAAGCAGCAGGGGGCGCCGGGATCCGTCGCCGCGCAGGCGGGCCACCAGGTTCACTCAGCCCGGAGCGGATTCGACGATCTTGAAATCTCTCTCGCCCAGCCCTTCCCGTTCAAGGACCTCCCTGATGACCTGAATGGCGGGCAGCTCGTTCCCCGGCGGGTTGACCGTCTCGGCTTGGATCAGGTGCGAAAGGTGGTTTACCGTCTCGTCCGCTGATGATTTCCAGTCGATTTGGGTGTTCATGACATCCCTCCCTCTTGGGTGTCCTTCCCGATCCCCTCCCAGCCCTGCTGAGACTGAGGGGCAGATTACAATGAAGGACGTTTTTCTTTTCCGTTCTCATCATTTCTCATAGCACATATGCGTCACTGCGTCGCATTCAAGTGGTTGTTTGATTGTCGCAACTGTTCCCATACATTCATAATTTCCCCATGCAGGACATAAAGGCTTACCGACTTCTAGTACCATATAACGAATGTCTTCTTGAGCCTCAATGTACACAATTCCTTTGTCGGTTGTTTCAAAGGCCACAAAAGCATGTCCCGGTACTCCATATAAGAATGTTACACCAACAATCCAAGCATTTATGTTCTGCTTTCTGGCGTTGGCAACTAGGTCCAATGCAAAGTTCACGCATACATACTCGTCGGTGTACTCGTTCCAGTTGGTATGGTCGTCCGACAAAAAACTTGCCAATTCCGCCCATGTTATAAAACGATATGACGGGGTTGGACTTGGAGTCAATTTCGGAAGAGGCGTGGAAAACGGGAATGGGGTGAAGGTTACCATGGAATTATTCTGAGGCGTATTCGACTCGCCAAGAGATTGTTTGACCTGGGGAAGTTCAGCCTGTTTTGGGGATTTCAAACCATCCAAGAACCCCATTTGCACACAAACAATAAACATGACAATTCCCCCAAGCACAATCCACATGGCAAATCTTCGGGAGGTTTTGGAAACTTTTACAGGTTGTGTATTGTTCATATGCACAATGTTTAACTCAACTCTAAAGATGCAACCTTTATATAGAGCATAGGTAAGTTATTATTACTATATAATTATCCACCCTTTTCGTCATGTGCCTTTTGTTATTTAATAGCAGGCGGGGGTTAGCCAGCATTCCAACATACAGTACAGTTATTTAGGCTGGGCATTGATCCACTCATTCCAGGCCAGCTTGGCAGTACCGTCACTGCGACGAATTAACCCCATGCTATTAAAGGGCATATTAACATCCTGGTCGTACATAAAACTCCAAATGGCTATTTCCATGTTTAGCTCTCTGGTCAGGTTGAAAAATGTTCGAACAAACTCGGCCTGCTCAGCCTCACTACTCTCCCATCCTACGGGACCAACATCACTGTGCCAGCCAATTTCGGTAAACGCAATTGCTTTAGCCGTATGGGATTTGATCTCGACATAATAATCCAAAGGAATTTCGGAAGGCGCTTGATAGATTAGACTAGGATATGTCGTGAAAGCCATCAGATCTGACTTGGGAAAGTTGTCCAGCAACTGCCACTGTGCATTACTCAAATCATTCGTTCCCCCGAATAACCCACCCTGTAAGCCTTTCATCCTTTCTAATTGGAAGACAGTGAATACTTTTGTATTAGGCGATGTGGCCTTCACGGCATCATAAACCTCATCAAAAAACTGGACAAATCTATTGAACTCTTCCGGTGACTTTTCATAAAGAATGTTGACCTCAATGCCTAAACCCAGATACTGCGGCTTGTATTTCTGAGCGAAATTAACAGCACTATCTCGGTAGATTTGTCGAGTGGTCTCATCAAGAGGTCGTACCAACGCATCGCTGGTTTGAGTAAAGAATTGAACTTCGATTAGGGGAATGTAATCGTAGATTGTGGCAAGTTCTGCTGTTACCCTCGGCGCATTTCCTACAACGTCGCTTAGCTTGCTCCAATCCCCTGCCCACATAACCATCTCACCCGTCTGTTTCACCTTCTGGAAGAAATCAGTAAAATCATCGGATTGAAAACTTCTCGGCGAGAGGCTTACACCTTTATATGAGCCTTTATGTCGTTCGACTTTTGGTAGTCGTGTTGCTTGCTGTTCTGCAGCCAGCGTTTGTTCAGGTAATCGATCCTCTTGTTGCAGACCACAGCCGATAACCAAAACGCTCCCTGCAATCACCAGGCACGTCAATAATTGGATTCTGTTTTGAGCAATCAACATTTTGCCCTCATTCTCTAGATCCAAGATGATTGCTGGCTAACGCCCCGGTTCAGCGGCGGCGCGCAAGCGCCGTCCGCTGCAACCGGTTGTTATTAGGCCATGTGGTTGGTCGTACTAAAGCACCTCGCGCGTCTCAACGACTGCAGCCGCAATTACAGCAGCCATCGGCCTTGGGCATCCAAGTGACCCCGTCGAAGGTGCCGAGCTGATTATCCCAACAAGGCCGCTTTAGCCCGGACGTGGTCTTGAGCAGGAAACGCTGGCCGCCTGTGCGCTTGCCCTTGGTGTCGAGTTCCGTAACATCGAGATCGAAAACCCGCGCGCCAGTAGCGTGGCGTCCGTTGGGCACGAACTGCACATGCAGGGTGCCGAACTCACCGGGTGTCAGCGCCGGGCCCGTGATCTGCGCCCCCGGTTGTGTGATGATGAGCCGGCCGTCAGCAAGAGGCTCGAAGCCCTTTCCTTTTATGCCGTCTTTTGCCCATTTGGCCAGGGCATCGCCACGGAACTCCACAAGGATGTGCCCCCAATCAAAGAGTGTGGGGGTTCCCCGACGTTTCGGCGTCTCAAAGACGAGACGCGTCTCTTGTCGCTCACGGTCGAAATTTCCGATCACCACATCCGCGAAGCGCGCCCCGTCGCCGTCCGTGTCGACGATGGAGATATTCTTCCAGACGATATTGTTGTTGTTCTGAACGTTGGCGTAGAGATTTCCCGTCTCGGGTGTCGTCATACCGAAAGGTGCAGTAGCGGACGTTTCAATGCGCGCGAGCAGGCAGAAATGCGATTTGTCGGCGCCGAAGGCGGCGTAGTCTGACGGATCGGGCACTGTCCAGTCGAACTCGACGATCTGCTGAGCACCGCCGGCGACCGAAACCGGCTGGCTGCCGATGAGGCCGCCCATCAGCGCAGGGGAGGCTACGCTGCCGTCCCATGGCGCGGGCCATGACAGCGAACTTGAGGCCTTAGCCCAGTAGAGCTTGAGCGTGCCCGCCTGCGAGCCCGCCGCCGCGCAGCCACGATTGCGTACGCGCACATAGACGCGATTCAACTGCTCGCCCAGCGGGTTCTGGTGATCCTGGTTGGTCAGGCCGTCGGGGTTGTTGCGTACCCAAATGTCGTCGCTGATATACATGGGATTGGGGCTGGCGTCGGGTTCGGCGCCGGTATCATCGGCGTTGTCCTGCATCCACAGATCAGGGGTTGGAGCCGCGCTGACCGGGATAAGACCGTCTGAGGCCAGGATGCTCGTGCGGGCCACGGATAGCGCCGCGTTCATCCGTGTTGCCTGATCCTGCGTGAACATGAACATGCCGGCGTCATCTGTATAGTCCATGTAGTTCATGTACATGTCGCCATTCGGGCCGTTGCCGCAGGAGATGCGGATGCCCGAGGGGTTGTTGTAGGTCTCGTCGGCCTGGTTGGGAGTGTCTGCGCATTCGTCGGACTGGCTGCATTGGTCGGCCAGCGCGGTGTCGTCACCCCAGATATGGATCAGGTTCAACCAGTGGCCGATCTCATGCGTAGCGGTGCGGCCAAGATTGAAGGGCGCCGCTGCTGTTCCTACGGTACCAAATGCGTTGGTGCGCACCACATAGCCGTCGAGCGCGGCCGGCCCACCAGGGAAAGTTGCGAAACCGAGGAGGGTATCCGTGAAGTTGGCGACCCACATGTTCAGATATCTGTCCGAGGGCCAGGGATCCGCGCCGCCTGTCGCCGCTGACTTGACGTTGTTGCGCGTTGCCTTGATGAAGCCTGTTGTCGCGGTATATGTGCGAGTGATTCCATTGGTGGCGTTGCAATTGGGGTCGCGAACGGCAAGCGCAAACTCGATGCGTGTATCGGCGGCGACGCCGGCAAACGAAGCTGGCACGCTGCCCGCGTCCGCGTTCGTACGGCGGAAATCGGCATTCATCGCGTCAATTTGCGACTGAATCTGTGCGTCGCTGACATTTTGTGCCGCCGTATGCCAGACAACATGAACCACGACTGGAATTCTCACCACGCCGGTGCGAAGGCCTTCCTCTGCAAAACGCGCGATGAACTCGCGTGTCTCCCGCTCGATCTCGCGGCGTCTCTGGCGATATTCGGGATAAAGATATGCAAGACGACGATGCTCGTCCATCGTCGCACATGTCCGGCGGCGCTTGCCGCCCTGGTTCTGATCCTGTTTTGCCATTGTGTATTCTCCTTTTATGTTGAATGAATTTGTCTAGGTAAGACTATTTCGATATTGCAGTGCCCTCCTGGTCACTACCTCCTTTCTCGTGTTATTAATGAAGCCTAATGGATTGACTCACCGCCATTGGGATGGCAAGACGGCAAATTCACAATAGCATGAAAATTAGCAAATCTCGCGTCCCATACCTACGCCGACTGCAAAGCGTCCCCGAAGCGCAGCGAAGGGGAAGGCGGTCAGGCCGTTTCGCCCCGGCGGGTCGGGTCTCTCGGTCCGAACGGGGTGCAGCCGGTGTTGGGCAACTGAATAGGGTGACTGATATATTCAGTATATGAAATTTAGGCAGATTTGCAATTTTGGGATTTAATTCACGAATTACTATTTTCATAGGGTAAAATCCATTTTATATTCGTCAAATGTAGAAATAATTGGTAAAAAATATGAGATCCTACCGCAAAGGACTCTGGTTCAATATCCCCAACCGGCGCGGATTTGTAAACATCACGCCTGAGGTAGAGTCTGCTCTAAAAGAAAGAGAATTCAAGTAGGTTTGGCCTCCATCACTCCACCGCCTTGCGGTCCACGAACAAAAGATAATCCTCCTCCCCCGTCTCCAACGGAAACTCGAATACCGCCATCCCGCGGCCGGCGACATAAACATCTAGGAGAACGCGGCATTCTGCCGAAGATACCAGGAGTATCCATAGCAAAGCTACGCCGGGCGGACGGCTCTCTTGTAAAAGATGAATGTAGGGCTAACGGTCCAAGC
>JBGOXG010000033.1:0-16962 GCA_041479025.1 Anaerolineae bacterium | reverse complement strand
TTTTAAATATCATGTGGTGCTCACCATGTTGATGCCTGAACGTTTTAAATCACTCACTGTGCGATTGGATAATGCGCGCTGGATTTTGCCCACCAAAGACGAACGTTTGACCCTGATCACTTGCTGGCCTGCTAAAAGCAACACTCATCGTGTCATCATCGTTGCTTTACCGGTGAAGTAGTCATTCAAGAAATGAGCGGATGGTAATCCCATCCGCTCATTTGATTCTCTCAGTTTATTCCGCCGGGGTGGCGATGATGAACAATCTCCCCCAGGAAAGTTCTTTGTCTTTGGCGATGCACGTCTGAAGGATCAGGCGATCTTTAACACCATAAGTCTGCATAAACAGCTGCTTCGCTGTCAACTTGGCGTTGTTGTGATCCAGATCAAGAAAATTGGTGGTCGGACTGTTCGGTCTGACCGCCTGGAGATGCCGGATCTCCTGTACTTCATAAGTCGTGCGATGTCCATCTGCGTAAGTAACAGTCACCTGGCTGCCAACGACCAGGTTGAAGAATGTGGCTCCGGCAAGGTAATTGTGCGCCAGAAAACCTTGCGAACCAAACTTGGTCGCCAGACTGAATTGGGTCAGCTTGTCGGCTTCGCTGGAAACAAACCCTGCTTTCCCCTTGGGCTGTTGAATAACACTGTAGTTGAATGCACCAGCCAGATCAACCTGTGTTGCTGTAGAAGCAGAATTCGAAACAGCCTGGATCGAGGTTGTGCCAAGGCTGGAATTTCCTGTGACCGGTACAAATGGAATAGCGGCTGGAGTAAATACAACCGCCAGAATCAATGCTAAAAAGAATAATCGCGTTGTGCTTTTCATCTCCACCATCCCTTCTCCCAGAAGGATGGTGGCAGTCTAATGCCCTACGATTATTAAGAAGGTCGCTGGGGATGTCTGTAAAGTCCCTGTAAGTCCTCACCTTGCATGGATGTTAGGGATCGAACTTCTATGCGAAAGGCCCGCAAAGAAATAAAAAAATCCCTGATCTTATGGAGGAATCAAGGGGATTAACCAAAAGAGTTATTTATATTTATCTTGATGAAGGATTCCAATCGGGTAATAGCACGTGACAAAGCTGGCGAGATTCGTCCACCAGATCAACATCTATCGGGAGCTTGAACTCGTCTGTAACCCTTATTGTCAAGTGGATACAAATCTGCTTCAAGTCCGGAGTGATCTCGGGGGACTCTGTCAGGCGATTTAACAGATCATAGGCGCTTGTGCTTGAGACGTATATCCCGCGACGGGTCAGATATTCCCGGATCGCGACGCCCGCCGCGCGGCGGGCACACACCCGCGCCCGACCCTCGTTCCCCTGCGCTCGTGCTGATACCGCCAGGTCAAACTCAGCCTTGAGCTTCTGCCGCCAATCAGCCTTCATGGTATTCATTATACCCTCTCAAATTATCCGGGTATAATTTGTCCTATTAACAAAGGAGAGAAGAGAAATGAAAAAATTATTTACCATTCTTGCAGGGGTGGTCGCAGTAAGTATGGCACTGTCTGCTTGCGTACCTGTCACCCCTACTGAGTTAGCGCCCACTTCCGCACCCGGGCAAACCCCGGCGGCCATCAAAGAACTGCCTTATGAAATTACGGGCGAGTTCAATTATTCAAACAGCATCATCACGGATTATTACGTGGAACATGCGGTAGCACTGGTTGACATGTACGGTTTTGTGAAACGGGACAAGGAGTGGGAAATCCCGGTTGCCTCACAGACACTTGGTTACCTCAAAATAGACATGAATAATATGAAGGGCACCTATACTCTGCAATTACCTGCGAAGCCCAGCGGTCAATTCGTGGACGTGGATAATAATGGCAAAGAAAACCCCGGGGTGCAGGTGTTTGCAGTTTCCTATTGGCCGAACCTGACCGGCGGTCCCTACTCCGAAGGGGATGACCGCTCGCGCGGGTGGCCTACCTATCTCGCCTCGGTGAAAACGGACACGGAAAACGAAGACGAAGTGATCGGTGGTTCGCTGGTGGTCTGGGCACCGGATGCCAATCAACAGTTCCCGACCGGATTCGGCGCGGATGGCAAGCTCTTCACGGCGGATGATCCGGTTGGACCCATTCCTGCGAGCTATTCAATCGTCAATCTGGATTCCAGCACGTTCACTGTGAGCCAGGAGTCGCAGCCAAAACTGGAACTCTTTGAACCCAAAGATGTGGCAATCAAGGATTACTCAGGAGACTCTTATACCCTGGCGTTCGACAAAATGTTTAAGCTGGTCAAATTGGAATACGCGTTTAATGGCATCGAAGGCAAACAACCTGATTGGGATAAGGTCTATACCGAGATCAAACCCCGCGTGGAAGAGGCTGAGAAGAATTCAGATCCGAGAGCCTTCTACCTCGCTTTGCGTGATTTCACTTATGCCTTCAAGGATGGGCACGTGGGGTTAAACGGCGGCGATATCGAGAATCAGATATTCTCTGAGACAACAGGGGGTGGTTTCGGCTTCGCCCAGAGTGAATTGGATGACGGCCGTGTGATCGTTACATTTGTGACACCCGGTGGTCCCGCTGAGAAGGCGGGAGTTAAAGTCGGTGCTCAGGTGGTGGAGTTCAATGGGACACCGATCAAGGAAGCGATAGGCGCCGCCGCACCCCCCACCTTGCCGGCATCCATGGAATCATCCGTGCGATACCAGCAAGCAAGATACCTGTTACGCTCACCGGTCGGAACCGAAGCCACCATCAAATTTGTCAATCCGGATGACACCAGCCTCGGCGCCGTGCTCAAGTCAGTACCGGAAAACCAGAGCCACCTCTTCACATCGATATTCAAGGGGTTTGACAGCAATGCCCTCCCGGTGGAATATAAAATCCTCGATTCAGGTGTCGGTTACGTCAAGGTCAACTCGAACTATGATGACCTGGGGTTGATCATCAAATTATTCGAACGCGCCCTCAAGGTTTTCCAAGCGAATAAAGTCCCTGGCATGGTCATCGACATGCGCCAGAACAGCGGTGGCGCAAACCTGGGATTGGCAGGATTCCTGACGGATCAGGAAATCCCCATGGGTCAACTGGAATATTTCAGTGAAAAGACCGGTAAGTTTGAGCCGGAAGGCTTGCGCGAAAAAGTCCTGCCTAACGAGAACCAGTACCGCTTTGACAAGATTGTCCTGCTGGTCAGTCAGGCTTGCGCCTCGGCCTGTGAGCTGGAAGCCTATGGATTCAGCCAGGTACCGGGTACCATCGTCATGGGGACCACCCCCTCCGCCGGTGTGGAAGCCGAAGTGGCACGCGGTCAATTTAAGCTCCCAGAAGGTTTTTCTCTACAGGTCCCGACCGGTCGTTTTAAATTGCCAGATGGCAGCATATTCCTTGAAGGGCAGGGTGTTCCGCTGACTTTGCGTGTTCCGGTTGACGAGGCGTTTGCCCTGTCCAACGAGGATGAAGTCCTAAAAGCAGGTGAGCGCGCAGTGCTTGAACCGCTCGGGGCAGGTGTGACTCCTTCCGGTCCTCCTGCTTTCGCCGGGGGTGCTGGCGCTAAGAAAGCCATCAATGATGGCGCCAAGCAACTCGAAGAATTGGCCCGCGAGCAATATGGTGCGGTTGCACTTGCAAAGCCCGGCACGTTCGATTACACAATCACTCTTAGTGAATCTGAGACTCTTCTCTGGGTATGGGGCTGGTGCGCTACACCTCAGACGGTTCTAAACGACAATTTTAAGCACGTCGCTTTAACTTTCACGCTCGATGGGAAGGAAATTCCTCAAGAAGAATTCTACAAATTGGAATATGAGAACAATGGACAGTTCTGCCGGGTATTTGTGGGTGCGCTGAGTGACTGGCCAGCGGGCGAGCATCATCTGAATACCAGCGTAACTTTTGATGCCCCCATAAATGATGGTACCGCCGACTATCCCGCCGGCACACAGGTCTTCAACTACGCCGTCTACGTTAAACCATAATCATAAAGTTCATGAAAACAGGAGACCCCGTTCGTGGCGGGGTCTCTTTGTTTGCCAGTATAATTTTAACATGCCGGAAGAACCGAAGAAGAAACAACTTCCTCCAGGCTGCTACACCGCTTGCGGATGGCGCATCGATGAGCCAGAGCGCTACCCAAGCGTCTTCTATCGCGGGCAGCAGATTTTCTTCTGAAACACAGCCTGCCTACAGGCTTTTGAATCCGACCCAGAGCAGCGGTTCTTGGCTGGGGATATCGAACATCCTTTGGAACAAGACTAGGGGAATAAAATGTCAGGCTGGTCTATAAGCCGCATTCTGTCCAGCGGAGAAGTCAGGTTTACGCAAAAGCTTCATCCCTGGCATCCACCTGGGCGATCATCTCTCTCGGCGGTGCGTTACCGCTCCGCTCTAGCAGCCTACCCGGGACTGGCTTCCATCATGTTCAGGAAGCGCTTTTATGGAGACGAGCAGCCTCCCACCGTCCGCAGACGATTTCGTCCCTGCTTGGCCTTGCTCCCGGCGGGGGTTACCTGGCCGTGCATATTACTACACACGCCGGTGGTCCTTTACACCACCTTTTCACCCTGACCCTGCCCTTGCGGACAGGGCGGTCTGTTTTCTGTGGCCCTTTTCCGGCAGGTTAGCTCCTAACGGAGGGGTCCCCGCCCCGGATGCTATCCGACGCCGTGCTTTATGGAGTGCGGACTTTCCTCGATCTCGACACGCGAGACCGCGACCGCCCGACCAGCCTGACACAGTTTCATCATACTCCAATCATCTCCTGCACGTCAACACTTTCTCAACAGATTCCGTTTTTCTTCATGGGTGACTTTTGGATCCGCACTACCAGAAGAATGAGGAATTACAGCCGAGTTTCCCAATACCTTTGACATTATTACGTGTAACGGCTAAAATTTATTCAACACGTGTTTATCATCAGCACCCTGGAATTGATTACAAGGAGCAGACGTGAGTAACTGGCCCGGGAAATTTGTCATAGGTTTGACTGGTAATATTGGAACCGGAAAGAGCGTTGTCCGCAAAATGCTTGAACATCTCGGCGCTTACGGCATAGACGCGGATGCGCTCGCCCATCGCGCCATGGCAAAGGGAGCACCAGGCTATCAATCAGTCGTGGATATATTTGGGCGATGGATCCTGGATCCACAGGGACAAGTTGATCGTAACAAGCTCGGAAAGCTTGTATTTGCCGACCCCGAAGCCTTAACCGATCTTGAAAAAATCCTTCATCCCCTTGTCGCACAGGCAGTGGACGCCATCATTCAACGAGCCAGTCAGCCCGTCATCGCCGTGGAAGCGATTAAATTACTTGAGTATGATAAGCTGCGCCAAAAATGCGACATCATCTGGGTCACCGTCGCTCCGGAAGAAATCCAGGTCGAGAGACTCGTTACCAAACGTAATATGAGCCGCGAAGAAGCTCTGCAGCGCATCAGGTCTCAGGGGTCGCAAGAAGTAAAGAAATCTGCTGCCGGCATTGTCATTGAAAATGTCGGTTCATTCGAGGACACATGGAAACAGGTTGTGACTGCCTGGAAAACGGCGACGCCCATACCGGAGGCGGCTCTGGTAGAGGTCGAAAAAGCAGCCGAGGGCAAATTCAGTGTTGTTCGCGGACGTCCACGCGATTCGGCGGCCATCGCACAACTCATCACCCGGCTCAGTCACGGTACAAAATCGCTTAACCAGAGCGATATCATGGCCGCATTTGGTGAGAAGGCTTTTTTACTTCTGCGACTCAATAAAACACCGGTGGGCCTGGCCGGCTGGCAGGTGGAAAACCTGGTGGCCCGCACAACCGATTTTTTCATTGACTCATCGATTGAGCTCTTGCCGGCTCTCAAGACACTCATTGCTGAAGTTGAACAAGCTTCACAGGATTTGCAGTGCGAGGCATCCCTGCTGTTCCTGCCATCCAGCCTGGCCTCCCTGGAAGACTCGTGGAAACAACTCGGTTATGAGCGCCAGACTCCGCAGACCCTTGGTGTCCAGGCTTGGCAGGATGCGGCCAAAGAATCCGCGCAGCCGAATACTATATTATTCTTCAAACAGCTACGGCAGGACCGGATCCTCCGGCCCATCTAATCCAACCGGAAAACAGGTAACCAGGCTGCGGGCCGCAGGCAACCGGCAGGCAAACCAGATTTCCCGCCACCGCATTACCTGATTCCTTTTCTTTTCAATAATCCTGGTCTCTCGTGAACGAAATTCTCAATAATATCTTCTTTGTCTTCCAACGTTTCGATTGGCTCAGCGCACTCGATATATTGCTGGTTACAATCGTCTTCTTCGGATTGTTGTATCTGATTCGCGATACGCAGGCGATGGTGTTGCTGCGCGGGATCATCCTGCTCATCGTTTTGACCGCGCTCCTGACCACCATCATTGAGCTCCCTGCTTTCTCCTGGTTGCTGCGAACCACCCTGCCGGCGCTTCTGCTGGCCATCCCGGTCATCTTCTCCCCTGAAATCCGGCGCGGATTGGAGAGAATCGGGCGTTTCCTGCCCACCAGTGAACCCCGCGTGACTTCCAGCGAGATGCAGTCCACCATCCAGGCGGTGGTCAGCGCGGCTTCCCGACTTTCCGCACGCCGACATGGTGCGCTGATCATCCTACAGCGAAGTGCAAGCCTGGTCGATTATGTCCATACCGGGGTGACGTTGCAGGCTAGAGTCACGCCAGAACTATTGCTCCAGGTCTTTTATCCCAATACGCCACTCCACGACGGTGCTGTGATTATAGAGGGGACGCGCATCCTCGCTGCCGCATGTGTCATGCCGCTTTCCGCCAGCGGTATCCTCGTTCGCACTCCCGATCGACAGATGGGGCTGCGGCATCGCGCTGCTCTGGGGATTTCCGAAGACACGGATGCGATTGCCGTCGTTGTCTCTGAAGAATCCGGATTCATCTCCATCGCCCACGGTGGGCGCATGATCCGCCGGCTGGATCCGGAACGACTTGAAAACATACTCACTGCTTTTTATCGACCTGAGAACGAAAGCAGGAATTTCCTGAAACGCACCTTCCCTTTTTTGAACCGGGATAAGTGACATGCGCTGGATTTTTGCCAACATCCGTTCAATCTTTCTCGCGTTCATCCTGGCTGTTGTAGTCTGGATCAGCGCAGTCACGGCTTCCGATCCGGATGTCGAACGGGCGTACCCGACTCCCATCCCGATTGAAATCATAGGTCAAGATCCCGGCCTGGTTCCGGTGGGAGAGATTGCAACATCGGTCGACCTGACCATCAAAGCCCCTCAATCCATTTTAAATGAACTCATTGAGAAGCCCGATCTCTTGCGGGTGGTCGCAGATTTATCCGGACTAAACGCCGGGATACACCAGGTACCGTTACACGTCCAGATCAATTTGCGCCCCGCACAGGTGGTAGCGATCGATCCACCTAGCTTGAACCTGGTTCTCGAACCCCTGACCACTCGCGTCCTGAAGGTTGATTTGACGGTAAATGGAGAACCGGCAGTGGGATACAAACTTGGCGATCCGGTTATTGACCCACCTGAAGTCGTCATCTCTGGGCCTCAATCGCTGGTAGATCAGATTGTTGAAGTGCAGACGCAGGTCAGCGTTTCCAATGCCCGGCAAAATGTAGATACTACCGTCCAACTCCTTCCCTTAGATGGCAAGAATCAACCGGTAAATGGAGCGAATCTCAATCCAGACTCCGTCAAGGTGCTTGTTCCAGTCACCCAACAGGGAGGCTACCGAGACCTGGCTGTGAAAGTCGTCGTAACCGGGCAAGTCGCCAGCGGGTACCGTCTGACGAATATTTCAGTTTTTCCGCCCGTTGTGACCGTTTATTCTGCCGACCCGAATGTTGTTAATGCCATGCCTGGATTTGTTGAGACCCAATCATTTAACTTGAATGACGCCAAACAAAACATCGAGACCCGCCTGACACTCGTGTTGCCAGCCGGTGTTGCCGTCGTAGGTGAACAAAGTGTTCTTGTACAGGCTTCCATCTCTCCAATCATGAGCAGCATTACCATTGCGAATAAAAATGTTGAATTGCTTGGGCTTGACCCGCATCTGGGCGCTCAAATCTCCCCCACCACTGTGGACGTGATCTTGTCGGGTCCTCTGCCCGTGCTTGACCAGCTCACTCCAGAAGACGTTCGCGTGCTTATTGATCTGACCGGCCTGGGGATGGGTACGTATCAAGTGGATCCGAAAGTGGAAATCCTGGTTCAAGACGTACAAGTTGAATCTATCAACCCAACCACTCTCGAGGTCGTGCTCGGTCCACCCCTGACCCCCACCCTCACCAAGAATCCGTAACGTAGTAATCACTCTCATCTCACTAATTCACGTCCCAGCCGGATCCCGAAAGAAAATAAATGCCTAAACCCGTGGTAGCACTCGTAGGACGACCGAATGTAGGTAAAAGCACCCTGTTCAACCGTCTGGCAGGCGAGCGGTTAGCAATTGTGGATGAGACACCCGGCACGACTCGCGACCGGATTTTTGCCGAATCTGAATGGAACGGAATCCAGTTTGACATTGTGGATACCGGCGGTATCGACCCAACCCATGGAGGAAAAACGCCTCTCTCGATCGGTTCCGCCGAGTTCATTGAGCAGATCCGCGCTCAAGCACAAATCGCCATCCGGGATGCAGACGCGGTCCTATTCCTGACCGATGGAGAAGATGGGGTTACGCCAGCCGACCGGGAAGTAACACAAATCCTACGCCGGTATCAGAAGAAAATTGATGAAAAGCCCTGGCCACCCATTTACCTTGTGGTCAATAAATGTGATAGCGCCTCCACACGTGAGGAAGCAAGCCAGTTCTACGAATTAGGGCTGGGCGATCCGTATGCTGTCTCTGCGATTCACGGCACCGGGACGGGCGATCTGCTGGACGATCTCGTCGCCTCGTTTCCAAAACTGGAGGAGCAGGAGGACGAATCGGTCAAAATCGCCATTGTCGGCAAGCCCAACGCGGGAAAATCGTCGCTGTTGAACCAGCTGGTCGGCGAGGAACGGGCGATCGTGAGTCCGATCCCCGGGACGACCCGCGATGCCATCGACACAAAAATCACTGTCGACGATATTCCGGTGACGCTGATCGATACGGCTGGGATCCGCAGACGAGGGCGCATCGAACGTGGTGTCGAGCAGTATTCGGTCCTGCGCTCCTTCAAAGCAATTGAACGCGCGGATGTCGTCCTGCTGGTGATCGATGCGGTCGAAGGCATATCGACACAGGACGCGCACATTGCCGGTTTTATCCTCGATGAATGGAAAAGCACGGTCGTGCTGGTCAACAAGTGGGACGCGCTGGAAAAAGATTCGTACACGATGGATGCCTTTACGCAGAGAATCCGACAGGAATTGAACTTCATGGATTACGTGCCGTTGCTTTTCATTTCCGCGAAGACTGGTCAGCGCGTGGACCAGGTGCTGCCCATGGCTCTGCGCGTGCAGGAGGAACGCCTGGCGCGCATTTCCACATCGAAACTCAATGCAGTGCTGCAGAACGCGCAGGACGCGCATGCCGCGCCGTCACATGCCGGGCGGCAGTTGAAGATTTTCTATGGCACGCAGGTGCGCTCCGACCCTCCGACGTTCATGATTTACGTAAACGATCCCAAGTTAATGCACTTTTCGTACATGCGTTTTCTTGAGAACCGCATTCGCGAGGAGTATAGTTACCTGGGTACGCCAATCAGGATTGTGGTCAAGAGTCGGAGAGAAGAATAGTAGACAACGTAGAGTATAAATAACGCCCCACAGAGTAATTCTACGGGGCGTTTTCTCTTTTTAGCACCCTGCTAAGGAATATTTTCCCCACCGACTACTGCAGAACCTGACGGTACGGCAGCTACTGGAACCGAACCGGAGACGATGATCTGCGCGTAAAACGGAACATCCGCATTCGTGCCCAGAGCGAACAACTGCCCGGTGTTCGATTTCAAGCTCCAGTTGCTGCGGTAAACCCCGGCCGCCGCCGGGGCGACTAAATTTACTGACATATTTACCATTTGACCGGGGGCGACGTTACTGGTCAGCTTGACCGGGTAAACCGCACTCATCGGATCGCCACTGACATAGGTCGTAGAATATTCCGTAGTCCAGGTGCAGGAACCGATGTTTTTCAGCTGCCAGCTCTTCGTGAAGGGTGATTTCGGAGAAAAGACAGTGTTGTCCGGTACCGTGACATCCGCGATGAATGCCGCCTTGTTCAGGCAGGCACCGGGAACCGGGGTAGGCACAATCCCGCCGCTCCCGACGATGATTTGCACCCAGAACGGGACATCGTTGTTCGTTCCGAGCGCAAAGACCTTACCTGAGGGGTTCTTAATGGCCCAGTTGCCTTTATAGGTGCCATTGGTGTTGGGAGACGCCATATTTACAGATACATCTACGTTCTGACCCGGGGCTACGCTACTGGTCAATTTCACCGGGTACACCGCACCCATCGGGTCACCGCTCACGAAGGTGGTCACGTAGTCGGGAGTCCAGGTGCAGGTGCCGCTGTTTTTCAATCGCCAGGTTTTGGTAAAACTGGTATTCGGCGCGAACTGGGTATTATCCGGTACTGACACATCGGAGACAAAGGTCACTCTATCTATACAGGCACCAGGGGAAGATGTCACAAGAATTTTTACCCAGAACGGCTCGCTGGCGGTTGAACCGATGCCAAAGGCCACACCTGATACATTCTTCAATATCCAGAAACCCTGGTAACTGCCTCCCGCAGGAGGTGCGACCATATTAACAGACACGTCCACGGATTGCCCGGGTGCCACCAGGGTTGGCAGGTTGACCGGAAACACCGCGCTCATCGGGTTGCCACTGGCAAAATCGACCTTGTAGCCGGTTGACCAGGTACAGGCGCCGACATTTTTTAATCGCCAGGTCTTCGTGAAAGCAAAATTCGGAACCATCGCGGTATCATCAGGCACAGTAACGTCTGCCACATATTGCGCGGCATCACAATAACCGGTAAGGCCTCCCTGCACCGGGGTTGGTATAACTGGTGTTGGCAAACCCGGTGTCACGCCGATGGGGATATTGGCTGCAATAGGTGTGCCCATAATCTGAGGAGTCTTGGCAGACGCCGTGGACAAAGCCATCACCGTTTTCGCCTGGGCGGTATAAAGCGGATCGAGCGTGGCTGCAGCATTAATGGTCGAAGCAGACCGCTGGCAAGCGGGTAGGATGATCAACACCAATCCGATCAGGAGAAAATAGGAGATTTTGATGTTACGCATAGATGCTCTCCTCCTGCGCGAGATTATGCGAAATCCGCGCTACTTCATTTTATATCAAATTTATTATCTTGAATATATATCCGAATTGTTACAAATCAGGGCACATAACCTAATAACCATTCGTAAGAAATATCCATCAAATAACCATTGAGATGGCCCGTACATGGATGTACAATGAAACAAAAGAAAACATTTATATGCTTAAGAAAGTATTTCTATTCTGTGCGTTGCTCGCTTTACTTTTACTCTCTCCTGCGCCCATCCGGGCATGGGAGCTGGTCGGGGATTCCCTCCAACCTGCCGGCTTTCCACCCCTGGGCCAAAGAATTATTTATCCATCACAAACGGATTTCGACGGCGACGGGCTAAATGAGACACTGGTATTAAGCGATGGACAGGCTCGTATCGTGACAGGGACCCATCTTCGATGGAAAAGCCCACCGGAATGGAATGTCAGGCAGGCCAGCCTGGGTGACCTAAACCACGATGGATCAATTGAGGCTGTCCTGCTGGTATGGCGTCCGTTCAGACCCTGGAGTGTCGACCGCTGGCTCCCAAGTGGAGGACGCATCAATCAGTTTCAAAACGATAAAGGGGAATCATGTCACATCGTCCTGATCGGTTGGCGTAAGAACATGTTCAGAGAGCGTTGGGCAGGTTCCGCTCTGGCAGAACCGGTCAACACTTTTGCCATGGCTGACTTAAATCGTGACGGGATGGACGAATTGGTCACCATGGATTCCACCTATGCTGCATTTCCCTCAACCCCCGCGAACACGCTGAAGGTTTGGGAGTGGAACGGATTTGGCTTCAGCCTCGTCTCAAGTGTGGAGGGTCTGTTCAGCGATTTGCAGGTCGTCCGAACATCCGATAAACGTGTCATTCTATTGACACCCTAAAATAGGAGGTCGTCATGAAATCCAATCGCAAGCTTTTTACGATTCTGAGTCTTATCATCGCCATTTCGATAGCCTGTAATTTGTTCAATTCGGTCCCCGCAACGCAGACCGCCATCCCATTCCCTTCGACCCCGACCGCTTCGGGAGAGATCATTCCCACCCCGCCTGCAGGAGTCTACCCGGCAGCCTTTTCATCATTCCAGCCAATAAAAGTCAACATACCTCCAGTCTATGCGGGTGGCGATTACACCCTGCCTTTGGATCTAAACCAGGTGCAGGACATAGACACCCTTAAACTCAGCGAAGCCCAGCGCCAGATGCTTGCTCAAAATGGATTCGTCGTCCTGCCGCCCAAACCCGGTGAATTCCGCGAGTTTTATCAAATATACGAGATGCGGCGGTATGATACTGAAAAGGTGTTCATTACAACCGACTCGATTTACCATGTCTACCATCTGGTTTTTGATAAAATGCTGCGGGATCTTGAGCGGGATTATTTTATCCAAACCCTCAGCACCCTGACCAGCACCATGCTCAATGCCACCTATCAGCAATTCCAATCTCTGAGGGGCACACCCCTTGAAGAACCGGCTCTGCGCAACGTAGCCTTTTTCGCCGTGGCTGCCCAACTCCTCGGGTTGTCCGACCCCGTACCACCCGAAGTAACCGACATGGTCAACGCTGAACTGGCATTGATATCCGGTGCGGGAGGCCCTCAAGTCTCCCCCGTCTGGGACCGCCCAGACTTACCCGAAGATAAAAAATTGATCGAAGATTACAGCCAGTATATTCCCCGCGGGCACTATACTCGCTCTGAAGAGCTCAAGAAATACTTCCGCACAATGATGTGGTACGGTCGTCTGACCTACCGCCTGCGCGACGATTTTGAGACCCAGCGCGCATTGTTACTCACGGATGCAATGCGCAAGGCCCAGGCATCCGACGGTACACCTGCCACCACCCTCTGGCAGAACATCTATGAACCGACCACCTTCATCGTCGGTAAAGCCGATGATCTATCCTATTTCGAATACGCTGCACTGATGGATACAATCTTCGGGGCAAACGCCGATCCGTCCTCCTATGCCGATCCGGAAAAATTTGCTGCTTTCAAAAAAGCTGCTGAAACTCTTCCGCCACCGCAAGTTAATTCCATGTGGGTATGGATCTGGGAGGATCCCGAACAGGCCACCAAAGGCTTCCGCTTCATGGGTCAACGCTTCACGCTGGACGCCTATGTCTTCGGTCAACTGATCTGGCGCAAGGTCGGCACAGAATCCGAGCCACGCGGCTTGCCAAAAGCCCTCGATTTCTTTGCTGCAACAGGTTCGGACGAGGCCTATAATATCCTGAATGAGATGGGTGAGACCAGGTACGAAAATTATCAAAAACAAATGGATAAAGTTCGGGGTGAGATTGCCGCCCTTCAAACTGATTCGTGGACACAAAATTTGTACTGGGCATGGCTCTACGCCCTGCAGCCGGTGGTCGCTCCCAAGCAGGAATCCTATCCCAACTTCATGCGTACCCAGGCCTGGCAGCGTAAAGACCTGCAGACTGCACTCAGTTCGTGGACGGAACTGAAACATGACACCATTCTGTACGCCAAGCAGGTCATGGCGGAGATGGGCGGCGGCGGTCCCGAGCAGGAACCTCCCCACTCCTGGGTGGAACCCGTCCCGGAGGCCTATGCGCGTCTGCTGTCACTCGCTCTCATGACCCGTACCGGTCTCGCAGATCGAAATATACTCAGCGACCAGACGGCGTCCAATCTCGATAATCTGATCTCCGAGCTCCAGTTCCTGCAGAAGATGGCAGAGTCAGAACTGAATGGCACACCCATCTCCAACGACGATTACTGGCACATGCTCTATTACGGAGGCATCCTGGAGCAGTTTGTGTTGGCCTCGGCTGACACGACTGACCCGATGGACCGCGATCTGAGCGATCAAAAAGCCGCGCTGATCGCAGACGTCGCTACCGGGCTGTCAACCGATGGGAACGGTCTCGCCGCGCTTGAAGAAGCGGTTGGTCAGCCCACCGTCATCTATGTCGTTTTGCCGGACAAACCCTGGCGCATTGGCACAGGCGCTGTGTTCACCTATTATGAATTCCCGGTCCCGGTCTCCAACCGGATGACCGATGAGCAGTGGCAGCAAATGGTCGAAGATGGTACCAACCCCTCGCAGCCGGATTGGACGAATAGGTTTATTGCACCATGACCAATAATCATCAACCCCGTACACCTCTCCGCGTCGGATTCCTGCATCGTACCCTGACGACCCTAATTCTGGTTCTGGTCATAACGGCAGGATCCTCCCCGATTCTCGCCTCAGCATCCTTTCCTTCTGGAACAGTCTCTAATCATTCTGAACCCACACCAACACCTACAATCACGCCCTCCTTCCAGCCTGGACTTGTTACCCTCGCTCTACTAGGTGACGTGATTTTGGGGCGTGGTGTGCACCCTCACACCAAGACTTTCAACTATATTGAACCCTTCCTTCTATCAGCCGACCTGGCAATGGCCAACCTCGAATCACCATTGACAAAGGGCGAGTTGGTCACCAATTCGCCTTATCCCTTATGCGCGCCTCCGGAGCGGACCCATTTCCTGAGTGATGCCGGCTTCGACCTGCTTTCCATCGCCAACAACCACCGCCTGGACTGCGGGCTTTACGGCTACATGGGCACGAAGACTTATCTCAAGCAGAATGGCATGGAACCGATCCCGGCAGGTCTCATTACCGTTTATCGCGAGGTGAACGGGGTGAAACTGGCATTCCTGGCGATTAATGCAACAACGAAGATTCAGTCTGAGAGTTTATTGAAAGCCATCACCGCTGCCCGCAAGCAGGGAGCTGTGGTCGTTGTCTCCATCCACTGGGGAGATGAATACAGCGTAGAGCCTAATAAATTTCAACGAGCGCTGGCCAGGCAAATGGCTGAAGCTGGCGCAGCGCTGATCTGGGGACATCATCCGCATGTCCTTCAACCGGTCGAATGGATCGAAATCCCCTGCGACGTTCTAAACCCTGCCCGGGTCTGCCAGAAAACCCTTGTCCTTTACAGCCTGGGAAATGCGCTTTTTGACCAGTATGGTCTCCCGGATACGCGTCAATCCGCCCTGGTCATGGTTGAGGTGAGCCAGAATGGCGTTCAGGAAATGCACACCATTCCCTTTGTGATCGATGAACCTCACAGCAAGCTGATCGCTGCCGACGATGAGACGGCAAAGAAAATCCTCGAAAGATTACGACCGAAGTAACGAATAATTTCAATCTTGCAGCCTATCTCTAAATCTCATGCCTCGGGTTATTCTGCATCTCGACCTGGATGCCTTCTTCTGCGCTGTTGAAGAATTACGCGATCCCTCACTGCGCAATAAACCCTTCGCAGTAGGGGGAAGACCGGATCAGCGCGGGGTGGTGGCGTCCTGCTCATATGCCGCGCGCCAGTTTGGGGTGCGATCGGCGATGCCAATGGCCCGGGCGCTCAAGTTGTGTCCTGAGCTGATGATTATTTCCCACCACCATGGTAATTATGGCGAAATGTCCGATCAAGTCATGGACCGTCTGAACGGACTTTCCCCGCTGGTGGAGCAGATTTCAATCGATGAAGCCTTCGTGGATATTTCGGACATCCGCGAACCGCCGGAGCTGATCGCCCGCCGTATTCAAACCCAAATCCGGACCGAACTTGGCCTGCCCTGTTCGGTCGGGGTGGCGACGAACAAACTGGTCGCTAAAATCGCCACCGAGGTCGGCAAGCATCATGCCCGAGGGGTGGGTCCGCCCAATGCAGTGACGATCGTGCCAGCGGAGCAGGAGGCTGAATTCCTCGCGCCCCTGCCGGTTGAAATGCTGTGGGGCGTAGGACCCAAGACCGCGGTACATCTGTCCGAACTTGGCGTTCACACCATCGGCGAACTGGCAGCCTGGGATGAACACGACCTGATTGCGCGTTTTGGCGAGCATGGGCGCGAAATGGCGCGCCACGCGCGGGGGATCAGCGACAGCCCGGTAGTTACCGAACATGATATCAAATCCATCAGTCAGGAAGTGACCTTTACTCGCGACGTACGCGATGACAAGACTCTGGAAGTGACCCTGAAGGAACTTTCAGCACAAGTTGGCAAGCGATTAAGAAAATCGGACCTGGCAGGAAAGACTGTGAAAATAAAGATCCGCTGGCCCGACTTCACTACGCTGACCCGGCAGGCGACCCTGTCCACATCCACCGACCAGGACGCAGAGATCGCAGAAACCGCCCTCAACTTGTTGAAAAGGGTGCGCCAACCTGGAAAACCTGTCCGGTTGATCGGCGTAGGGGTCAGTGGACTCTCTACACAGGCACGGCAGCTGGAGTTGTGGGGGATGGAAAGCGAGAAGAGGAGGAAATTCCAAGGGGTGATTGACGAATTACAGGAGAAATACGGGGAAAAAGCTGTTCACAAAGGTCAATATAAGAATTGAGGGTAAATCTAATAGGTTTCATATATGGAGTGACTTATGAAAAAACTTGATCTGCGAAAAGAATTAAAATATCTCTATACGCCCTCCAGCAAGAAGATCGAGAGTGTGGACGTACCTGCTTTTCAATTTGTCATGGTGGATGGGAAAATCGAACCGGGCATGAGTCCGGGCACCTCGTCTGGTTTTCACGAGGCGATGCAAGCGCTTTACGGAATATCCTTCACCCTCAAATTTAATTCAAAGCTTAGCAAGGAAAATCCTATCGCCTACCCTGTGATGGCGCTGGAAGGGCTGTGGTGGGTGGAGGACGGTCAGTTCGATATCACCAAACCCGGAAACTGGCACTGGACGCTGATGATGCTCCAGCCTGACCACATCACTGAGGCATTGTTC
>JBGOXG010000089.1:0-9279 GCA_041479025.1 Anaerolineae bacterium | reverse complement strand
GTGCCGGTTGTGTCTGAAGAAGAAGCAGGTCCGCACATCCTGAAGCCGGTTTCCGTCGGCGTGGGGGTAAATGTCGGCGTGTCGGTGGGTGTGTCCGTTATGGTCGGGGTATAGGTCGGCGTGTGAGTGGGCGTATCCGTCTGAGTGGGGGTATGAGTGAGTGTATCAGTGGGGGTCGCGGTCTCAGTGGGCGTGTCCGTCTGAGTTGGCGTGTTTGTGGGCGTGTCTGTCGGAGTAGGTGTATCTGTAGGCGTGTCTGTTTGAGTCGGAGTGTAAGTCAGTGTATAGGTGGGTGTATCCGTCGGAGTCGCAGTATAAGTCGGCGTGTTTGTCGGGATAGAAGTATAAGTTGAGGTTGATGTATTGGTAGACGTTGATGTGCGTGTGGAGGTAGGAACAACTGGAGAGGTGGGAGTTCGCGTGGCTGTAGGAAACAGCCCGGGCGTATTAGTACGGGTGCTCGTCGACGTTACAGTACTGGTGCGAGTATTTGTGCGTGTCGAAGTGGCAGTATAAGTTCGTGTGTTGGTGCGTGTTGGCGTGGCTGTGTTGGTACGAGTAACTGTAGCAGCGTAGGTGAGGGTGCCTGTTGAGAAGCCCACAACGGTCGATGTTTGAGACGGAAGAAGAGCCGTCACCGAAAATGATGGTGAGCTTGTCCCGGTGGGAGTGCTGGTGTCGGTGCCGAAATTACCGACCGGGATGACTGTCACAGTTTGTAATCCCGTCTGGGGGGTTAGGATCGAATCCCTCCAGGCAGGGGGAGTCAGGATTTCCGGTCGGATCGGTTCGACCACGACCAGATGCTGTTTTGCATAAGTATCATCGGGATTTAGATTGGAATTAACGTCCGCCTTCACACTCCATCGGGGGACCATGGCGACCGCATACTGGCCTGTACACAGCATGAGCACGATACCGATCATCAGGATCAGTACGAAAATTACCCAGTCGCGGCGTTCATGTTCAGTCGATTTCAATCTAGATCACCATTGACAGGCAAACGGACGTAGAACCTGCTTCCCGGACACATCTCTTCATCATGGCCGGGACTTTCCAACCAGATCCTGCCTTTATGGGCCTGGACAATGCCTCGTGCAATCGCCAGCCCCAAGCCTGGTCCACCACCTTTGAATTTAGTTTTTCCGGAAGAATGAAAATGGACTTCACCGGTCTGGTAGAACTTCTCGAATACAAGTTCCTGATGCGCCATGTCGATACCCACGCCCGTATCGCTAACCATGATTTCAACTTCCTGAACGCCTGGATTTTCCTCTACAGTGGTCCCTTGAACTGTGATCCAGCCGCCATCGGGCGTATATTTTATGGCATTCATGATCAGGTGATAGAACAATTTAAAAAGCAGGTCCGGGTCTGCGTCAATCGTAGGCAGGTCTTGAAGCCCTTTAGTCTCCAAGGTTAATCGACGCTCTTCCAGTGCGGGTTTGAATGTCTTCTGAACCTTCATGATGACGAGGCTGATCTGGACTTTTTCAGTGACGAGTTGAAGGGTTTTGTTGTCGATTTTGGAGACATCTAACATGCTGTTGACAATTTCACTCAAGCGTTCGGTGCCGTCCAAAATACCATTTGAGAGATTTTGAAGCTCTGCATCGCCATTTGCTTTCAACTGAACCATTTGGGTATAGCCCTTGATAAGGGTCAGGGGCGTACGAAGCTCATGGGCAGAAACTTCAATGAAGCTGGTTTTCGTGCGATCCATTTGTTCCAGAGTGTGATAAGTCTTCTCGAGTTCAACCGTACGCTGTTGCAGATGACCTGTCATCTCGTCAAAGGTAGTTGCCAGCGTGCCAATTTCATCGCCGCTGTTAATGTTGGTGCGTTGTGTCAAGTCGCCGCCTGCGATTGCTTGAGAAGTCCGCACCAATGAATATAACGGGTTGATGATCAGCCGCGAAATAAGGTACCCGATCAGGACCACACCTATCATTGCGGCAGTGTACAGGAACACGTATGTATTTCTGCTGACCGATCCGGATTGCACGACGAAATTGAGGGGCAGGGCAACTGCGAATACCCCCAGCGTGTCATTGCTCACCCGTAATGCGCTGCGGGCAATACTGTAAGACCGCCCTTCAACGCCAGCATTTTCACCACTGATACTTTCAGATGAATAGATAATAGCCTGGTATTCTTCAGTAGGGATCGACAAGGTTTTCAGGAATTCCGGATCGGTATTCTGAACCCCCAGTGTGGACGCTATCGCCTCGCCGTTATTTACATAAAGAATTACATCCGCCAGGGACGTATTCTTGAAAAACGGCATGATTGTTTCCAGCGAGGTGCCGACTACAATGACACCGACCAGTTTATTATTGAGTCCCACCGGGATGGCGGAATAATAATAATAACGACTATCAACGGAGTTCACAGCCAATCCGCGCTGTGGAAACCCTTCGGGATTGTTGCTTTTCAAGATGGTCTGGACGCTGGGTAAATTGAGCGCACCCGTTTGTGCATTGATCTCCTCAATGGTTTGATCAGGCTTCTTGATCAGATGCATCAATTCCTTTCCCTGTGTGCTTATGATGATTAAATTCTCAGCATCCAACCCCCCCGCAATGGGCTTGGCCAATGCCACAACCGCCTGGCCATCCCCTGCCTCTATCGCTTCGGCTACTCCCCTCGTATAAGCAACGATACGTGCAACTTCCAGATGCTTGAGCTCCTGCCGCGCAATGCCGTCAGAAACAACACGACCAGCTTCGAGAAGCTGGTTGGTCAGACGCTCGCTCACTGAGTTGGCGACCAGCCTGGTAACAACATAGACGCCAGTCACAGCTACAACGAGCGTTAACAATAGAAAGGGTAAAATGACCTTTAAGCGAATACTCACAAAATTCCCTCTGGCCAAGTAATTCAGCTAAAAACACTCTAGATTTGCTTAATTATACAGATTTAATGACCCCGATTGGCCAAAGATACGAAGTTGTAAGTAGTTTCAAGGCGTACTTTGGTACTATTTTACGCCTGGAGGGCTGGAAAAACAAGTTCCGATAATGGGAAAGGCGCAGGTAAGGCTGGCTTTCTCCAGTCATTGGCTGTATATCGACTCGTTATGGTAAGATGTACATAATAAGCCACCCAAAATATTATAAACCATGCATCTAAACCTTGCCCTCGCACAGATTAACACCAAGCTTGGAAATGTCGAAGCCAATCTTGAAAAGCATCTTGCTTTAACCAAAGAAGCCCAGCAGAATGGCGCAGACCTGATCCTTTTTCCCGAACTTTCTCTTACTGGCTACACGCTGCAAGATCTGGTCCCTGCGGTCGCTCTATCGCCCAGCCACGATAATCCCACCTTCCATCATCTTCAGCAGGCGAGTCGGGAAATTGACATGGTGGTTGGGTTCGTCAATGAAGATCGTCGTCACCGTTTTTATATAGCCGCTGCATACCTTTCAAAAGGTGAAATCACCCATATCCATAACAAAGTCTATCTCCCCAGTTATGGGCTGTTTGATGAAAAGCGTTTCATTGCTCCCGGGGACCGTTTCCGCGCTTTTGAGACCCGCTGGGGACGCGCCGGCATCCTGATATGTGAGGATTTCTGGCATGCCTCCTCCCCTTACCTGCTCTGGCAGGATGGGGCGGATATCTTTTTGATGACCTCCGCCTCCCCCGGCCGCGGAGTGACTGACGAGCAGCTTGGATCAGCCAGATGGGTTGAGACGATTAACCAGACATATTCCGGTCTCTTCACGTGCTTCGTCGCCCATACCAATCGGGTTGGCTTCGAAGACGGTTTAAACTTCTGGGGCGGTTCGACTGTCTTTGACCCGGATGGAAAACTGGTTGCAAAAGCCCCAGATGATGTCGAAGCGTTGACATTCGCCAGTCTTGATCTCGCTCAGCTTCACCGGACACGCTCCCGCCTGCCCTTGCTCAGAGATGAGCGTCCCGAATTGGTCCTCCATGAACTTGAAAAAGTCTTGAAAAATGATAGAAATTGATCTCTCCATCAACACGGATCTGGTCCGTACAATCCTGACAAGATTCATTCATACCGAAATCACCCGTACCGGCCTGAGCCGAGCTGTGGTCAACCTTTCAGGAGGCATCGACTCAGCCCTGGCTTGTTATATCGCGGTTGAAGCACTTGGCGCCCAAAATGTGCTTGCGCTACGCCTGCCCTACAAATCATCTTCCGCCGATTCGCTCGAACATGCCCAACTCGTGACTGACGCCCTCGGCATGCCCGTATTGACCATCCCTATCACCGACATGGCGGACGCACTCAGCGGGCATGATCCGGAAATGTCCAACATACGCAAAGGCAATATCATGGCTCGCTGCCGGATGATCGCTGCCTATGACCAGTCTGAAGCTTTCAAGGGATTGGTCATCGGCACAGGGAATAAAACCGAAATATTACTGGGGTACACAACCCTTTATGGTGATTCTGCCTGCGCGCTCAACCCGATCGGTGACCTGTATAAGACCCAGGTCCGACAACTGTCCCAATCGGTCGGTGTTCCCCAGCCAATTATTGACAAAACCCCTTCCGCAGATCTATGGGCAGGGCAAACAGATGAAGGCGAACTGGGTTTCACATACGACGATGTGGACAAGCTGCTCTATTTGCTGGTGGACCAGCGTTTCAGCCCTGATGAGTGCATCGAAGCTGGCTTCAAAAATGAATTTGTCCGCTCAGTGGTGACTCGTATCCGCAAGTATCACTTTAAACGAGTAATGCCGCCAGTTGCCAAAATAAGTTCGCGTACTGTACCCTATGATTTTCTCTATATGAGAGATTGGGGAACATAGGAATCCCACCACTAATTGAGTGCCACACAATCTAATCAGAGGAGAGATTGCGTGGCACTCGGCGTTTTACAAACTGACAACCATCACTTGACACTTCACGTCGATGACATGACAATCTAGGGGATGTTTCACATTCCCCCTGCGCTTAAACACCGCCGCTATCGACTGATTTGGATTGGTCTAATGATCTCAATCATAGGTTCACAGATGCAGCTTGCCGCGCTTCACTGGCAAATCCGTGAACTGACCGGCACTCCAAACCCCCTTGCGCTGGGGGGTATCGGGCTGGCGCGTTTTCTGCCGATCTTTATTTTCTCGCTGGTTGGCGGCACGGTGGCAGATACGTTGAACCGCCGCTGGATTATATTCGTGGCACAGACCGTGATGGCGCTCGTTGCAGCGGCTCTTGCTTACCTTACATTCAACGGGACGATCACCATCTGGACGATTTACCTGTTGACTGCCATTCAAGCCTCCGCAGTAGCCTTTGACCTGCCAGCCCGCCAGGCGATGATTCCCAATATTGTTCCCAGAGAAGATTTATCGAATGCCTTCAGCATGACCTCCATTGCCAGTAACACAGCTGCCATTGTCGGTCCCGCCCTGGGCGGCATAATTATTGCCACGCTGGGACAGGGATACACTTATTTATTCAACGCGATTTCTTTTTTAGCGGTCTTGATCGTGTTGCTCATGATAGGTCCTGTCCCTCAGGATCTGAAAAAGGCCTCTGGAATCAGCCTTAAAGCGATGGCGGATGGCATGCGCTTTATTCTCTCAAAACCCATTATCTTCTCCACCATGATCATGGATTTCTTCGCCACCTTTTTCGCGTCAGCCAATACGATGATGCCGATTGTCGCCAGGGATATTCTCCATGTTGGCGAGATCGGCTACGGGTGGCTCGTTTCAGCGGAATCCATAGGGTCATTGGCTGCTGGTTTAGTCATTTCCCAGTTCCATATCATCCGCAGGCAGGGACCACTTTTCCTTTGGTCGGTAGTGGTTTTTGGAGGAGCGACCATTCTATTTGGGCTGTCGAACTCTTTCTTTATGGCAATAATGACGCTTATGGTCATTGGTGCGGCGGATACAGTCAGCACGATCATCCGCAACACGATCCGCCAGTTGCAAACCCCTGACCACATCCGTGGGCGGATGACCAGCATCAACCAGATTTTCTTCCAAGGCGGGCCACAACTCGGTGAGGTGGAAGCAGGCATTGTGGCACAATTATTTGGCGTGCCGTTCGCAATCATCAGCGGCGGGATTGGCACGATCCTGGCGGTCTGGTTTATCTCACGGAAGTGGCCACAGCTGCGCACCTATGATGGCAGTGAACAGCAAATCACAGCAGTGCCGGCAGATTAATCGACTGAAAGTAATCATCCATCATTTAGGTGATTTCCCTACGGAAATGTAAAATATTGTTGACTCATGCCTATCTTTGCTATATACTCAACACAGGAATCAGGTCTTCAACATATGCGAGCAGTAGCAGAAATTCAAAGATGTACTTGAGAGGCACGCTATTTTTGCGTGCTTTTTTTATACCCAAAATCAGAAAGGAGAAAACAATAAATGGACTCCGGAATGATCGGCAAAATCGAGAAAGCCAAACGTTACGCGCAGGAAAGAAACCGCTTTCATTTTGAAGCGTTCACGGTTAATGTTGCAGGTGAGAACAACTCTCATCGTGTTAAGTTTGAGGATGCGCTCTGGAAATGCGATTGCGATTACTTTCAAAACCATGGCGTCTGCACCCACTCGATGGCGCTCGAAGAACTTCTGAAGGGAATGATCCCTTCTCCTGCAGAAACGAAATAAACAACTAAATATTGAATATGTCAGCTTGCGGCGGATCGACTCCGCCGCAAGTTTTATTATCTGATAATTTTATGAGACCTTTCAAAATCTGTCCAAAATTCTGTTAAAATCTTCCTACCATGGATCGAATTTCACGTCGTGATTTTCTTAAACTCAGTGGGCTGACGCTTGGCACCTTGGCGTTCAACCGGCTTTCTCCGCGCTTGGGCGATTATGAGGATGGCAGCCTGGCGCGTGTCTGTATTGATTCTGTCAGCGTTTACAGCCGCCCGGATGACACCAGCCGCATTGTCTCGCAGTGGTACCGCGATAATATCGTTCATATATACGAAGAGGTCAACTCAGGGACGCCCGGTTATAATCCCATCTGGTATCGGGTGTGGGGGGGATATATGCACCGCGCACACCTCCAAAAGGTCAAGTTCACCTACAACAAAGCGCTTACCAGTCTCCCCAAAGAGGAGCGGCAGTTGGGGCAGGTAACAGTTCCATATGCGCAGGCTATTCGCTATAATGCCCGTAAAGGCTGGATCCCCACCTATCGCCTTTATTACGATAGTGTCCATTGGATCACCGACATCACCGACGGACCTGACGGTAAGGCGTGGTATGTCTTGCTCGATGAATTACTCGAAGTGACCTACAATGTCCCGGCAGAACAGATCCACCCTGTCTCGGATGATGAAATTGCTCCCATCTCACCCGGCGTGCCAATGGAGTCCAAACGAATTGAGATTTCGCTGGACAGGCAGAGGCTGACCGCCTATGAATACGACAACCCCATCTTTGAAGCGGTTATCTCCTCCGGTATCCCCAGCAGTGTTCCCGGTGACAATGGCATCCCCACGATCACGCCTTCCGGACGGTTCAACGTGGTTGTAAAAATGCCCTCCAAGCATATGGGTGAAGGCAATCTGGCTGGCGATATCAGCGATTACGTTTTACCCGGAGTACCGTGGTGCTGCTTCTTTACCGGGCAGGGGCACGCCACCCACGGCACATGGTGGCATGACAATTTCGGCGTACCGATGAGCCACGGGTGCATCAACATGCACCCTGAGGATGCCAAATGGGTATTCCGCTGGGCACGCCCCATCCACGAACCGGCTGACGTGGACCGAAAAGGTTTGGGGACGACCCTCATCATCAAATAATGGGTGATGCTCTTGATACTTTCGTATTCATCAAAATTCCATGCCTACACTGAACTGGTACGGTAAGAATCACCCCCTCCCGCAACCTGCCTCGCTGGTGCTCGATTCAATTATTTTCCCGATGGGATCCACCAGCCCGGAGCAAACCCCGCACAATCACCTTTATCTGGGCGATAACCTTTCCATCATGGCAGCGCTCCTTCCAGAATACGAAGGGCGCATTGACCTGATCTATGCCGATCCGCCGTTCTACACCAACCGCAAATTCCCTGCCCGCATCGGTCGCGGAGAAAATTCACGCAAACCTCGTGAGTGGATGCTTGCCGAAGGATATCATGACCATTGGGAGACGCTCGACGATTACTTGAATTTTCTCCATCCACGTCTGGCTCTGATGCACAGACTACTTTCCACCACCGGTACCCTCTATCTCCACCTCGATTGGCACGCGGATGCTTATGCGCGCCTGATCCTCGACGAAATCTTCGGCGCTGATCATCTACTCAACGTAATCGCCTGGGTCTATCATGGGCCATCCCCCATCCGGTCCGCTTTTAACCGTAAGCACGATACCCTTCTGGTTTATACCAAAGGCAAGGATTATACCTTCAACGCTGATGCTGTCCGCATCCCCTACAACGACTCCACTGTAAAAACCTTCGCATCTTCCCCGAAAGCCGGCTTTGGAAAAGTTCCAGACTTAAAACGCGGCAAAGTCCCCGAGGATTGGTGGTATTTTCCGGTCGTCGCACGTTTGCACAATGAACGAACCGGTTATCCAACGCAGAAACCCGAAGCGTTGCTGAGGCGTATTATCCTCGCGTCATCCAATCCCGGTAACCTGGTGGCGGATTTCTTCTGCGGCTCTGGCACAACACCGTTCGTGGCAGCACAGAACGGGCGGCGATTTATCGCCAGCGACGAAACGCTTCGCGCGATCCATACTACAAGAGCGAGATTGGTACGATTACCGAGTCCACCCATTACCATTCAAGTCGCTGAGCATGCCAGGATAACCTTCAACAAACCTGACAGTACAATTCATTTTTCAATTGACCGCGAACAGATATCCATGACTAGGGCACCCGAGGGGGTTGATTACTGGGAGGTTGATCCGGACTGGGATGGAATCATCTTCAAGAGTACTGCCCAGGCAGTTCGGTCGGTGCGTTCCGCCGAAGTGCCTCGCTCGCTAAAAATAAAAACCGGGCGCAGAATATGCGTCCGGCTGGTGATGGCTTCAGGAATGCAATACCAGATCGAGTTAAATATCTAGGCGGTACCCCACACCGCGGATGGTCCGTAAAAAACGTGGATGGTCCTGGTCAAGTTCGATGGCTTTTCGCAGCCACGAAACATGGACATCGAGCGTACGGGTGTCGCCCGTGTAATTAGTCTCCCAAACTCGTTTGAAAAGTGACTCCCGTTCCACCACCTCGCCATGATGTTCCATGAGGATTTGAAGCAAACGCACCAGGCGCGGAGTTAATCGCTCGTTCTTGCCAAG